>NZ_JBKQWU010000086.1:0-9180 GCF_047275745.1 Amaricoccus sp. W119
AAGCCGCCCGCGCCGGCCGCCGTGCTCTGGCCGGAGACGCCGACCACTTCAACCATGGCCGCGAAGCCGACCATGCATTAGATCTGAACCGGGCCACCCAATGGGGGCAGGCCAAGCGAACTTCTTTCCATCCGGCGAAAACACAATCGCTTTAGCGCTCGGAGGGCCTAACGCTTTAAATCCGTTGACGTAAACCGGATCACAGTTTTCATTCCAAAAGTGCGTCCCTGCATCATGATCTGACGAACAAAATTCATCACTGGAGGGAAAGGCCGCGAGGCAACCACTAGTGGCCGGTCCGCCAACGGTTACCGATGCCAGCTGGTTGCCTTCGCTTGTATCCCAAACGGAGATATTATTGTCGGCTCCCAGTGTGGCGAGCCTTTCTCCGGACTTGAAAAACACCATGGAAAGCACTTGTCCGCTGTGCGCGGTCATCGATGGATGAGCCAAATCCGAAATGCTTCTGACGTCCGGGACTCCCTGCATTGTGTCTCCCACAATGCGCCCGCGGATTTCCCTTACTAATTCATGAGTTTCGCCAGTCGTATCATGAATTTTCCTGAAACCAGTATCGATTTTCTCTTCGACCGCGCCCAGACCACGCAGCGTTTCCATGAGCAGGTGTGGCTGCAGGTTCTTGAAGTAGCTCTCGTTCTCGATCGCCGCTTCAAGCGCCGTGCGCACGACCAGGTCCGCGAAGTCTCGGGCAGCACGAGGTCCGTCTTGTCCGAAGGTGGCGGGCTCACGCTCAGCAAGTCGAGCAAGGATCAACTTCGTTGCTGAACTAGGGAGACCCTCTGGACTTCGCGCCGAAGCAGCAAGGGCTTTCCGATCCAGAAAGCACCCCGCTAGTGCACGCTCCATTGACGCATCAGCGGCCTCAAGATCAGCGCGAGTATCCCATCGCTCGACCTTTGCGTGTGCGGCGAGATCAGCAGCAATGCGCTTTCGAATGGACTTGAGCGCGGCCTCAGATTCGGGGCCATGCCTTCTGATGGCATCAGACACGACCGCTGCCAACCCTGCGCCGCCAATAGCAACACCAACCGCTGCTTCCGCGCCGCCACCGAACGCGAGCCAGCCGCAGGTTGCGGCTAGCGCGGTCGCTCTCTCCACACCGTTTTCGAAGAACGCCAACTGATTGCCCTCCATATCGAGTGGTGGCGGGACTTCCTTCGGTCGGCGCCGCGACAATCCTTGCTCCCTGTTGCTATCTAGCAATTCATTGTGTTTTTCGCCACATTCTAAGCGCGCCCCTCCACCCAGTTCGCCACGATCAGCCCCGGCACGCCATCCAGCGCCCGGTCCGCGTCCCGCGCCAGATCCAGCCGCTTCGGCAGCTTGACCTGCGGCACCAGCAGGAAGATCGGCGCGGTGACCTTGCCGCGTCCGGTCTTCGAGCGCGACACGACCGCCTGACCCTTCGTGTTCAGCCGTCCCTCCGCCACCAGCAGGCTCGGCCCCGTCCGCCGATAGACTAAGCGAAGGCGCAGCCCGCGTCGTCGTTCCCACTCGCTAGGAGTGATCCGGCCGCCGCGCAGGGACTTGCCCGCCGCGGGCAACGGGATCGCCAACCAGAACCCGTCCTTGGAGCGGATCAGAGGGCCGGTGTCGTGCGCGCCCACTCAAGGCGTTCATTCGGCCCGCCGAGGCCGACGCCCGCGTGGCGCGGTGGAAGGCCGTCGCGAAGGAGATCGGCGCCAGCGGCGCGAACCGGGGCAAGGTTGTTATCTCGCTCTTTGACTACAGCGGGAAGTGGGCGCAGCCGTGGCGCGATGCCGGCTATTCGGTGATCCAGCACGACATCAAGACCGGATCGGATCTCCTGACCGACGCATGGATCTACGATCAGATCGAGGAAGCCCGGCGCGAAGGTGTCGAGGTCTACGGCGTGCTCGCGGCGCTGCCCTGCACCACCTTCGCCGGTTCCGGCGCGCGCTGGTGGGCCGGGCGGCATGACGTGGAGAGCCCCGAGGCGCTTGCCCAGGTGTTCGGCGAGAAGGCGATTTCCAGCGGCGCGAAATCCGCCCGCGAATACAACGTTATGCTCTATCAGGCGACCCGCGACATGATCGCTCTCGCCAATCCGACCGGCTTCCATGCGCTTGAGAACCCGACCGGCCGCATCGAGCGCGCGACCGGGCTCCCTGAACCGACGATCCGGTTCGACCCGTCGAACTTCGGCGACCCCTACACCAAGAAGACCGGCATCTACGGCTCGTTCCGGGCCGATCTCCCGACCGCGAACGTCGATCCGGTCGAGGGCTCCAAGGTGCAGTCCAAGCTGCGCGGCTACAACGCGCTCGACAAGGAAGCCCGCTCCGACACGCCCGATGGCTTCGCCTATGCCTTCTTCATGGCGAACGACCCCCAGGCGCGCGAGCGCATGGCCGAGCCGCCTGCGCCGAAGGCCCCGGAGCGCCGCCCATCCCCGCGCCCGGTGCCGCCGCTCGACGGCATGAGCCCGATGGGCATGGCCACGAAGCCCGAAGGCAAGAAGGCCGAGCCGAGCGTCGCGGACAGCCGCATCGCCGCGCGGAACGCGATGCTGCCGAAGGGATACAGACTTGCCTATGACAGTGGGGGCAGAAACCTTCACCTTTTCGGTCCCGATGGGGGGATCGTCAGTGCTCTCGCAGCGGCCTTCGCCACGATGCCGCCGAGCCAACAGACGATCGTTCTCAAGAAGGCACAGAACATCGCGGTCAACCATGCAAATCGGGGGGCTGATGGGCACGCGAGGCCCGCGCCGACGACGCTCAAGGTCGGACCCGTGGAGCGTGCCCCGAAGGCCGAGATCGACGCCGCCGCCGCGAAGGCCGATCCGAGCCCGACCGAAGCCCAGGCCGAGGCCGGGAACTATCAGATGGGCCATGTGACCGTGCATGGCCTCGACGTGACGATTGAGACCGCGAAGGGGAACGCCCGGCCCGGCCGGGACAACCCGATCGCCGCGCACTACGGCTACATCAAGCGCACCGAAGGCGCGGACGGCGACCACATCGACGCCTATGTCGGAGACCATCCCGAGCGGGATGCCGTCTACATCTTCGACCAGTACGACCCGAAGACCGGGAAGTTCGATGAACACAAGGTCGTGCTCGGCGCCAGGAACGCCGATGACGCGCGCCGGATCTACGATGCCGGGTTCAGCGATGGCTCCGGGCCGAAACGGCGCAGGGGGCCGCTCGGGCTCGACGTGGACGAGTTCAAGGTGTGGCTCGCCGGAAAGGGGCCGAGCAAGCCCGCCACCCAGGTGACGAGCGATGACGTGCGACCCAAGGCCGCGCCGCCGGTTGCGAATGATCGCGTTGAAGCAAAGATCCGCGATGCCAGGGTGGCCGGATGGAAGGCGGCTCGGGATGGGCTCCCTCGCGAAGTCCCGGCGTTTCTTGGCGACGGCGACCTCGCCGACGCATGGAACGCGGGATACTCAACCGGGTCATACGGCGCCGAGAACAAGCTCGTCTCACGCGACAGGGCGGCGGAACTGCGCGAGCGGCTGAAGGCGAAGCTGCGCGACCAGTTGAACAGCGGCATCGATCCCGAGATCCTCGCGATCGGCGCGGAACTGGCGGTGTTCCACATCGAGGCTGGCGCGCGGCGGTTCGGCGCCTTCGCGAAGGCCATCGCCGACGATCTCGGGACCACCCCTGACAAGCTGCGGCCCTATCTGCGCTCTTGGTACAACGGCGCGCGCGACATGATCGAGGACCACGGCATCTCCATCGAGGGCATGGACAGCCCCGAGGACGTGCGCGCGGCGCTGGCGGAGATCGGCAAGGCTCCGCTGAACGAAACCCCCTCCACGAGCCCCGATCCCGTGGTACAATCGCAGGAGACTGGCGGGGATGGCGATGACGATCGAGGAAATGCAGCAAGTGACGATCAACCATTGGCGCAAGACGGCGCCGACGGTGATCGCGAAATGGAGCTCGGAGGATCTGCGGACGCAGAGCCGGGCTTGCGCGAACCTGACCCGGAGGGAGATGGACGCGCTGAAACTGGTGGGGCTGAGCGAGGACGAAGCCTGGACGGAGGCGCGAAGCCTGTTCTGTCTGGCAAAGCCGCCAAGCCTCGACCAGTAGGCCAAGGCCCGGTTCACCGCGTCGAGGATCGCCCCGACGCGCTGACCGGCGAGAACCCCGGAAATTTCGTCATCACCGAGGCCGATGGCGTCGGCACCGGAACGGATGGCGAGAAGATCAAGGCGAACGTCGCCGCGATCCGGCTGCTCAAGGATCTCCAAGCCACCGGCCGCTTCCCGACGCGAGAGGAACAGGCCGTTCTCGCCCGCTATGTCGGATGGGGTGGGCTCAAGAGCGTGTTCGACCCGAAGAAGGCTGGCGCGACGGACATGTATGGCCGCGCCCAGGCCGACCTGAAATCCCTGCTCACGCCCGATGAATACGCGGCGGCGAACGCATCCATCCGCAACGCCCACTACACCGCGCCCGGCGTCGTCTCGGCGATGTGGCGCGCGGCGCGGCATTTCGGCTTCACCGGAGGCCGGGCGCTTGAGCCCACGGTCGGGACCGGGAATTTCCTCGGCCTGCAACCCGCCGACATGGCGGCGGGCACCGAATGGCACGCCGCCGAACTCGACAACATCACGGGCGGCATCGCGCAGATGCTCTATCCCGAGGCCAATGTCATCGCCGGCAAGGGTTTCGAGACCGCGGCTTTCGCCGATGACGCCTTTGATCCCGCGATCGGAAACCCGCCATTTGGCGCGCAGACGATCAAGGACCGCTCGAAACAGCGCAAGCACCTGGGCGGCCTCAAGATCCACAACTACATCATCGCGAAATCGGGGATGCACCTGCGCCCAGGCGGCGTGATGGCGATGGTTGTGACGCATCGCTTCCTCGACACGGCGAACCCGGAGGCGCGCGACGTGCTCGCCAAGGACTTCCGGTTCCTCGGCGCGATCCGGCTCCCGAACGACGCCTTCGTGGCCAACGCGGGCACCGAGGTCACGACCGACATCGTGTTCTTGCAGAAGCTCGGCCCCGACGAGGCGCGGGAGCGCGACGCGGCGTGGCTCGACACCGAGGGAGAACTCTCCATCGAGGGCGGCGGAACCGCCCGCGTGAACCGCTATTTCGTGGAGAACCCCGGCCACATCCTCGGTCGCAGCGCGATGGACGGGACCATGTATGCCGGGCGCCGGAACGAGAAGGGCCTCGGCGAATATACCGTCCATGGCGATGGCCGCGACCTGGGCGCGGCCATCGACGGCATCCTCTCGGGGGATTGGGCGAAGTATCGAGGCATCCTCAAGGGCGACACCGCGCGCGCATCCTCGCCCGCGATGATCGTTGAAAGCGATCTTCCCGTGGGCGGCATGATGCTCTCGCCCGAGGGGAAGGTCACGCGGCGCGATCTCGATGACGACGCGGGCAACGCGGTGATCGAGGAAGTGACCGCCGAAAGCCTCTGGAAAAATCTGGCCGAGGAATGGCTCGCCGCTGCGCAGGCTGCCCGCGCCTATTTCGTGGCCGCGTCCACGGGCGATGGAGATCCGCACGCCGCCCGCGCCGCGCTGCTCGACGCTTCCGGCGTTGCCTACACCGCCGCCGGCGGCAAGAAGCCGAAGCGGACCAAGGCGGAACAGGCGGTCTACGATCTGATCGAAGCGGCGCATGACAAGGACGTTCGCGCCCTCGGCGGCGCCGTGGATGAGATCGAGAAGGCATCGAACAATCGCCGGCTCGGCGTGAAGGGGCTGCGCGCCCTCAAGGGAATGCTCGATCTCCGCAATCGGACCCTCCGATTGATCCAGGCCGAGAAGTTCAACCACCCCGATATGGAGGCGGATCGCGCCGACCTGAACGCAGCCTATGACGCATTCGTGGATGAGCACGGGCCGATCGGCGAGAACGTCGATATTCTCGCGGGCGACTATGGCGTCGAGGTCGGGCTTGAAGCCGACTACAAGCCCAAGGTCACGCGCGAGGCGGCGAAGAAGCAGGGGATCGAGCCGAGCCCGGCGCAGGCCACGAAGGCGGACATTCTGTCCAGGCGCGTCAACTTCCCTCACCGCGAGATCACGCGGGCGAAAGACGCGGTGGACGGCCTCAATGTCTCGCTTTCGGAGCGCGGGCGCGTGGATCTCGACTATATCGCGCGGCTCACCGGATCGACGCCGGGTGATGTCGCCGCCGAACTGATGCGCGGCCCGAAGCCGCACGCCTTTCTCGATCCTGAGACCGGCCAGTATGTCCATTCCGACGCCTATCTCTCGGGGAACGTGAAGGCCAAGCTGGAGGCGGCGCGCGAAGCCGGGATGGAAGGCAACGCCTCGGCGCTTCAGGCCGCCTTGCCCGAGCCTCTGCCCCAGGAGAAGATCACGCCGAGCCTGCGCGGCGGCGCGTGGATACCGGCCGAGATCTTCGAGGCATTCCTGACGGATCTCGGCGCCACCGGGGCCAAGGTTTCAGTCGTCCCGTCCCTCGGCCGGCTTGCCATCGTTAACTCTGGAAGCGGTGCGCCGACCGCCCTCGGCGCGGAGTTCGAGGACGATCACGCGACGGTCGGCGAGATATTCGGCGCCGCCGCGGCCGGGAAGGCGATGACGGTCAGGGTCAGGGACGGCAAGGATACCGTTGTCGATCCTGAGGCGACCAAGGATCTCAATGCCAAGGTCGAGCGAATGGCCAAGGTCTTCGCGGAATGGGCCTTTGCCGACGAAAGCCGGGCGCGCGCGATCGTCGCGGACTTCAACGAGAAGATGAACACGCATCGGAAGCGGGCATACGATGGCGTCTCCTTCCTCAAGGCGCCCGGCGCAAGCGATGCGGTGAAGCTGCGGAGGACGCAGAAGAACGCGGCGTGGAGATGATCCAAGAGGGATCGGTTCTGCTCGACCACACGGTCGGAGCGGGCAAGACCTTCACCGGCATCACGGGCGTCATGGAGCGCCGCAGGCTCGGACTGAGCCGGAAGCCGATGATCGTGGTTCCGAACCATCTCGTCGTCCAGTGGGCGCGCGATTTCTACAAGCTCTATCCTGGCGCGCGCATCCTCGCCGCGACCCCGGATGATTTCGCGCGGAAGCGGCGGCGCCGGCTGTTCGCGAGGATCGCCACGGGTGATTTCGATGCCATCATCATCGGGCATTCGTCGTTCGGCTATATCGCTCCCCCGCCCGCCGACGAGAAGATGGTCATCGATGAGCGTCGCGGAACTGAAAGGCGCGCTCGAACAGATGCGCCTGAACGGCGAGAGCGGACGAACGCTCGGCCAGATCCAGGATCGTATCCAAGCCTACGCCACCCGGATCAGCCAGATTGCCGAGCGCCCGCGCGACGAGATGGGGTTCGATCTCGCCGACATGGGCGTCGATTACCTGTTCGTGGACGAGAGCCAGGAGTTCAAGAACCTCGAATACGTCACCGGAGGCGAGCGGGTTGTCGGCATGAACGACCCGAAGGGTTCCAAGAAGGCGTTCGATCTCTATGTGAAGATGCGCGGCATCCGGGCGCGGAAGGGAGGCGTGGCATTCGCCACCGGAACGCCGGTCTCGAACTCCCTTGTCGAACTCTACACCGTCCTCTCCTACCTCGGGCATGAGGATCTCGTCTCTCGCGGGCTCTCCAATTTCGACGCATGGTCGGGCTCCTTCGCCGTGACCGAGACCAAACTCGAGTACACGGCGACGCAGAAGCTCAAGCCGCGCCGCGTTCTCTCGGCGCTCACCAATCTGCGCTCGCTCGGCCAGATGTACGAGCATTTCGCCGATGTCATCACGCTCGACACGCTCAAGAAGATGCACGCCGAGGATGTGACAGCCGAGAACAAGCGGACCGGCGCGTCCAGGCGAACCTCCTTTCCGGTCCCAAAAGTGAAGTCGGGCGGGCGCCAGTTGCAGATGGGGAAGATCACCGCGCAACAGGCCGAGTTCATGGACTATCTCGTCTCTCGTATGCAGGCGATCCAAGACAATGCCCGCGACCGGGAATACATCAAAATCGACAACGCCCTTTGGGTGCTGACCGACGCGCGCAAGATGTCGCTCGACATTCGCGCCGTCGATCCCCAGGCAGACCGCGATGAAGACGGCAAGGTCATGCGCGCCGCCCGAAACATCAAGGCGACCTATGACCGATGGGCCGACGATCGCGGCACGCAACTCGTGTTCAGCGACCTGAGCACCCCGGCGAAGGGCGCCGTGAAGGCCGCCGACACATTGCTCAGCAAGGCCGCGACCGTTCTGTTCCAGGGCAAGTCCAAGCAGGAGATGGAGGCGGTCGCGGATCAGACCCGACAGGACAAATGGAGATGGATCGAGGACCGGAGGGACGAAATCCTGTCCGACCCGGAGACCACCGAAGCGCGCCGCGATGCCATCGAGGAACACTTCGCCGAGATCGAGGACGCCCAGGCGGCGATGCTCGTCGCCGATACCGGCTTCTCGGTCTACGACGACCTGCGCGACGTGCTCTCGGACATGGGCATCCCTCGCGCCGAGATCGCGTTCATCCACGAGTACAACACGCCCGAGCAGAAGGATAAGCTGTTCCGGCAGGTCAACGCGGGCGTCATCCGCGTGCTCGTGGGCTCGTGGGCGAAGATGGGCGCGGGGACCAACGCCCAGGAGCGTCTGGTCGCCCTGCACCATCTCGACGCGCCGTGGCGCCCGTCCGATGTGGAGCAGCGCGAGGGCCGCATCATCCGCCAGGGCAACAAGCTCTATGAGAGAGACCCCGATGGCTTCGAGGTCGACATCATCGCCTATTCGACCGAAGGCACGTCCGACACGGTGATGTGGCAGATCCTCCAGCGCAAGGCGGCGCCCATCGAGCAGTTCCGCGAGGGCGGCCTCGATGCGATGGAGGAAGATGGCGCCGACAGCGACCAGTATGCCGAGTTCATGGCAAGCTCGACCGGAAACCCGGTCTTCCGTCTTGAACTTGAGGCGTCGCGCCGCACGACCGATCTCTCCGCGCAGCTTGGCGGCCGGCGCATCGCCAAGGTCAACGCGGAGAGTTTCGTCAAGAATTTCGATCGGCGCAGATCGCGGTACGCCAAGATCGCCGATGGCGCGGCGAAAGCGAAGGTCTGTACCGCCCCCGGATCCTGAGACACCTGATTGCGCTTACGCGGCCAGCGGGATCGTGTCCATCTGGTCGCGTCGGAATTGGGCTGGGGAGCGGTGTCCGTGCCGCTCGATCA
>NZ_JBKQWU010000087.1:0-9014 GCF_047275745.1 Amaricoccus sp. W119
CCTGTCCCTCCTGCGTTCAATGCAGAAGGGAAATAGGTGGCCGGATTTTACTCCGCCCGCGGCCGGACTATCCCGCCGCTACCGTGGCCGGTTTTTGCACCGCCGCTCTCACTCGTAGCGCCCCAGAGGGCGGGGAAAGCCCGAAACAAGATCCTCGCTCAACGGCCAGCCCTCAGTCGAAAACAATGGGCCCAACTTGTCACGCCTTCGAAGACGCCACAAGCCGCTCGGCCGGTGTCCAAAAAAAGGGGCCCTGGCACCGAAGCGGTTCCGGGCGTCGCCGGCGGCAATCCTCTCACTGAAGCCGAGGCCCCCGCCCGGCGAACGCGGGGTCGTTGGGGACGTTAAGGTCCGCCTCATCCCCTGATTGCCCGGCGGAAATACCTCTTCCGAACAGATAGCGCGCTCCATAAAGTCGTTGACTTATTAATTACCGGATTTAAAATATTACCTGATAATTGGAGTTACCGGATGCCAACGATCGTTGTCGCTTCCCCCAAGGGCGGCGCGGGCAAGTCCACGACTGCAGTGCTCCTAGGCACCGAACTGGCCCACGCCGGAGCCGAGGTCGTCATGCTGGACTGCGACCCGAACCGCTCTCTCTCGCTCTGGGCTGACCGAAGCCCCCTGCCCTCTCGCATCCAGCTGCTCGGCGACGTCACGGAGTCGGACATCGTCCGCACGATCAAGCAGCATGACCAAGACGGGCAGATCGTTCTGGTCGACCTGGAGGGCGTGGCCTCGCGTCTCGTGTCTCGAGCGATCTCGCAGGCCGATCTGGTCATCACGCCAATGCGAGCCACGACGCTCGACGCGACGGTCGGAGTTCGTGCGCTCCAGCTCATTGCTGAGGAGGAAGAGGCCCTCGACCGGAAGATTGCTCACGCGGTGGTCTTTACGATGACCAAGGGAGTGAAGTCCCGGCAGCATAGCGGGATCGAGGCTTCGCTGACGGAGCAGGGCGTCGATCTGATCGAGCCGCCTTTGATGGAGCGGGCCGCCTTCTCGGCGCTCTTCGAGTTCGGGGGCGATCTGCGAACCATGCCCGCGCAAGGCAACATGGAGGCGGCGCGAGAGAACGCCGCGCTCTTCGCCCAGGCGGTCTATCAACGTCTCGTAAGGAATGTCTGACATGGCCGACGCCAAGCCCTTCCAGATCGACCTCGGCAATCTCAAGGCGCGGGGGAAAGACCAGAGCCCCCAGGCGATCGAGAAGGTCGACCACGCTGGCAACGAGCTGGGGTTCGTGCCCCGTGAGGGCCAGAAGCGGCGTGGGCGACGGCCGAGCCCGCGAACTGGCCAAGTCCATGCCAAAGTGATGCCACAGGTTTCCGACGAGATTGCGGCCGAGGCCAGACGCCGGGGCGTTCAGCAGGGAGTGGTGATCGAAGAGGCTTGGGCGCTCTATAAAGAAAAATCAGGTAATTAAATAAACCTGATTATAATATAAATCCGGTATAAAAAATTACCTGATTATGCAGAAGTCTTCCGGTTGTGCGCCCACTTGCGGCAGAAGCCCAGGAAGGCCGCCTCTGGGCTGTGAGGAGGCTCAGGCAGCCAGTCGCGCCATTCCCGCTCCAGAAAATGAACGTCGATGCCGGGGGCGAGGGCGCGAGCGATCTCATAGACCTCCGGGTCGAGAGGAGGCGCAACCGCTTGGCCCCCGATCCCCCGGCCGGGCTGGCGGTTTGTGAAGATCACGATGTCCTCATCGTCGATACTGACCGCGTAGTCCGGGATATGCTGGTGGGTTTGATCTTCTTTGATAACGGTTGTCAGCAAGCGGCGGAACTCCCGGATCGTGGATCCCGAACCGCATTTCTTCTGCAGGATGTCGAGTCCGACACGCCATTCGCGCTGTGCCCCGCAATGCTTACGCGCCAGTTCGTAGATTCGGCGTTCCAGGGGCTTGCGCAGGCGAAAATAGTCGCGGTGCAGCGTCAGCACTTCCTTCGATCGGATGGCGTTGAACACCCAGTCTGAAAGCTTGACCTCGACCTCCTGCATCCGGCCGTCCCTCGTCTGGCGGACGATCTCGGCGCTTTCGATCAGCCCGAAGGTCCGAAAAATCTCTTGGCCGCCGGTGACGATATTCGTGCTGATCCGCGTTCCTGCGAGGCGCTCCAGCGCCGCCTTGAGCTGGCCGTAACCGGTCCCGGCCGTATTACGGTTAGTTGCGATCAGCATGTCATGGGCGCGGAACCGCACCACCTGCGAGACTTCCTTGCCCTCATTGAGCGCGGTCATCAGCTGGCTGATGCAGTAGATCAGCACATCGCGGTCATGGACAGTGGCCAGGCCATCCACTGACGGCTTGATGACGATCTTGATCCCGTTGTGCTCGTATTCCCGGATGCGGGTGTCGGGCTTCGTCGAGAGCGAAAAGATCGGGTGCTCCATCGAGGCCATGTCGGCTTTCGGTACGGCATCGAAGATGTCGCAGACGAAGAAATCTCCCTGGGGGTAGCGATCGGGGAGGAGGGGGGAACGGGTAGGTTGGGCGGGATCCGACACGAGCGAACTTTCGTACTTTCACCCACACTAACCCGCAGGAGCCGGCATGCCAAGGGCGCTATTCGTACTTTCACCCACACCTAAGGGCCTTTCGTACTTTTACACACGCTCTTTCGTACTTTTACACACACCCTTTCGTACTTTTACACACGGGGTCGACAAATTAATTGATTATTCCCAATGACTTGCGCGGCAAAATTTTGCCGTAACACAGAATCTAACTCTATTTAACACCCAGGTCTGTGGATAAGTCCCTGATAAGGCTCTACCAACTGAAGGCCGACGCGATCCGCGCAAGCACACCGCCCAGCACAAACATGCCGGCCAGCATGAATGGCATCCACCGCCGCAGCCGCTCCAACTTCTCGCGGCTCTCCAGCTCTCTCGGGGTAGTGGTGGCAATGAGGGGGCGCAGCTCCCTCAGCACCCGGTCCGTCGCTTCCCGCTGACCCTGAGCCATTGTCGCCAGAATCTGCACCTGCCGGTGTCCTCGGGCGATGCCCTCATTGATCAGATCGCCGTTGCGCTTCCAGTCGGTCGCCTTCTCGGCAGCAAAGGCCGCCGCCCTGGCCTCGGTCGCGGTCTTCAGCACCTGCTCCAGCATCCGGCCCTGGGCGTCGATCCGATCCGACAGGCTCGCCACCAGCAGCCCCATCGTGTCGAGGGTGTCCGCCAGCTGCATTGCCTCGAACGGGGCAGGGGGTGTCTTCACCGGCGCGCTCATTACCCGGCCTCCGGCATGAACAGATCCCTGAACTCGGGATCGGCGTAGTAGCGCAACTTCTGCGCCAACACCGGCGGCATGCCCTGCACGCGCAGGAGCTGGAGGCTTTGCGGCAGCTGCATGATCTCGTCCGGGGTCATCAGCTCGCGGCCGGTGACGTGCTCGGCGGTCGAAGGCATGTCGCCGGGCCGATGCGTGGCCGTCTCGTAGCCGATCGTCGCCTTGCCGAGCGCCTGGCTCAGCCAGCGCGCCGTCTCGACGTCGCCCACCCCGAACACCTGCAGCACGCCCGCGTTCGCCACGAAGGTGTTGGCCCGCGCGCCGTAGAGGTCGCGGAGCTGGCTCAGGTCCTGCAGGATAGGCCAGAGCTGCAACCCGTAGCCGGCCATCAGCCCCATCGCCCGCTCCACCGCCTCCAGACGGCCGAGGGCGGCGAACTCGTCGAGCAGGAACAGCGTCGGCGTCCGCAGCCGGGGGCCGGCCACAGGGCGCGCCAGAGGCGCGGAGAGGGCAGGGGAGGCGCTGGCGGCCGTCAGGGGCTCCGTGGGGGCGTGCGGCGCTCCTGCGGCGTCCTGCGGGCTCTCCGGGGCTGTGTGGGCCTGAGAGGCCGTCTCCGGGCCGCTGACGGCCTCCGCGTCGCGGGCGATGTCCCCCAGGGCCTCGGAGACGAGGAGCCGCAGCCAGCGGCTGTAGGCGTCCATGCGGTTCGGCGGCAGGACGAGGAAGACTGTGGCGATCTGGTGGCGAAGATCGGCGAAGCGGAAGTCGGAGTGGTCGAGGCTCGCGACGATCCTCGGGCTGTCGAGGAAGTGGGTGTGGCGCTGCGCGCCGGAGAGGACGCCGGCGGCCTCGCGGTCGGCCTTGCCGAGGAAGCGGTTCGCGGCGCGGGCGATCAGGCCATTGGCGCCCCGGCTCTCCTGCATCAGGGCGAGCAGCTCGCGGAAGCGCTCAGGGGGCAAGGTCAGGTATTCCCGCACGGTGCCGAGGTGGCGGCGCTCCGCGTCCTCGTGGACGACACAGAACAGCACCAGGCCGGCGATGAGGGCGCGGGCCTCCTCGTTCCAGTGGGCTTCCCCCGCCTGGCCGGGCGGGTCGATCACCAGCGCCGCCGCGAGCGTGCTCGCGTCCTCGCCGAGGTCGAGGCTGCCCTCGGTCATCCGGTCGAGCGGGTTGTAGCTGGCGCCGGCGGTGCCGGGGACGCCGAAGGGGTCGAGGACGAAGGTGGGGCCGTAGTCGGCGCGCATCGCGCCTGCGACGCGGACATTCTCGCCCTTGGGGTCGACCACCAGCATCGAGCGCCCCGAGAGCAGCAGGTTCGGGATCACCGTGCCGACGCCCTTGCCGGCGCGGGTCGGCGCCAGGGTCAGCAGGTGCGCCGGGCCGTGGTAGCCAAGGAGCTTCTTCGTCTTCGGATCGCGGCCGATCAGCAGGCCGTCCTCCTCGACCCCGACGGCGAGGTTCGCCGCGATCTCCTTCGGGTTCGCGAGCCGGGCCGAGCCGTGGGTGTCGCCGGCGCCCCGACGGAACAGTCCGCGGACGCCGAGCTTCTCGCTCCAGAACCAGAGTCCGATGATCGCGCAGCCGGCGACGGTCGGGATCGCCACCAGCCACTGCACCGGGTTGGAGATCGGGCCGAAGAATCCGGCGAGGATCATCACGAAGAAGACCGAGAGGAAGAGCCCGCCCACGATGGCGGCGCCGACGTAGAAGACCAGCATGAGCAGCGCGATCGGCGCGCCGACGACGAAGAGGCAGGCAGCGGCGACCCAGCGGGCGCCGCGCACGAGCGTGGTCATGGCGATCAGCTCCGGGTGGCGACGGCCGAGAGGGCAGGGGAGGCCGCTCCTGCGGGCGAGACGATCCCGGCAACCCGCTGCGCCCGGGCCGAGACATCCTCGGCCCGGGCATCACCATCGGCACCCGCAGCGCCCGCCTCCTCCGCGACCGCACCGCCGCTCCCAGCCTCGCGCCAGTCCCAGCCAGTGAAGGCCGAACGGTCCTGCTCGCGGGCGAGGTTGCGGATCAGCCGGTCGAGCATGGCGGCGGCATTGTCGTCGCGGACGGCCAGGTCGACCAACGCCCCACCGAGGATGACCTTGCGCCGGGTGTCGAGCTTCCTCTGCTTCGTCGCTTCCCGGTTCCGCAGTGCCTGGAGTCTCGCCCTTGCCTGGGCGAAGCGCTTCTCGGCGCGTTCGAGCTCGGTTTCCGCCATGGTGTCGTCCTCGTGGTCTGCACTGCGGTGCCAGGAGCCGAGCCGTCTCCGTTCCCCGCCTTGCGACGTGGAAGAAAGACGAACGTTCAAGGGCTCTTGCGAGGACCGGGTCTAACGATTACCCGTGACCTTGGAAAGGTTGAAGGGCGCACTTATGCAATTTTCCGCCTACGGCTCCAAATTGCGTGCGGTCTCAGGGGGGCAGTGCCCCCGCCGACGGCTCCCCAATCCGCCGCGGCATGACGCGACGGATCAGGAGGCCGTTCCCCGCGCCTCCTGGACCTCCCAGGGCCAACCTCCGCGGTTGGATCGCGTCGGTCGCGCATGGCTTGCCGCTTCGCCCGGTCTCCGTTTGGCGCGGTGCGCCTCCGTGCCCGAACGAAGCGGCAAGCCCCGCGCTCCAAGGCGCCGGTCGGGGTGCCGAGGCACCCACTCCCCGACGCCTGCCGATCCGGCCTCCCTGCGTCTTGGGGCGCGTCGGCCGGATCGGCAAGAAGGGCGGGCGGCCGCCGCGCGCCTGACCAGATGCGGCGCACGGGTGGCGGCCTCGGCTTCCGCGTCGCGGGCTCAGCGGCCGCGCAGCATCGCCTCCCGCAGGATCGCGTTGATCCGCGACTGGTATCCCTTGCCGCTCGCCTTGAGCCAGGCCAGCACGTCCGCGTCGATGCGCGTCGTCACCTGCTCCTTCACCGGCCGCCAGAACCGGCCGCGCTCCATCTCCGCGAGCTGTGCTTCCGTTAGCTCCGGGATGTCGCCGGTGTCGATCTCCGCGTCGCTCATCGTCGCGACGCGCGCGAGCCGAGCGCGCTGCTCCTCCGTCAGCTCGGGAAGCTCGTCCAGTCGCCTAGTCTCCGTCTTCATAGCGCCGTCTCTCCCGCCTGGTGGCGGCGCGGGCCGAGATGACACGGACCACCTCGACCGGCCTGCCGTTCTCGTCGTCCTCGCGGACGGTGTGGGCCACGAGCAGCAGCGTCGTGCCGCCCACCATCCCGATCGTCTGCCAGCGCATCTCGCCGTCTTCGATCCGGTCCTGCCACGAGAGGTGCAGCGGATCGGCGAAGACGCGGACCGCTTCCTCGAAGTCCAGCCCATGCTTCTGCCAGTTGCCGCGGTTCTTGGCCTCGTCCCATGTGAACCGCAGCTCTGTCATGGCGATAATGTAACGACAGATGTGTCGTTACACAACGGCCCGGCCGCCTGATGGCGAGCTACCATCTCGCGGTGAAGACGGTGAAGCGCAGCGCCGGGCGATCGGCGACTGCGGCCGCCGCCTATCGCTCCGGCGGCGTCATCGCCTGCGAGCGCGAGGGGCGGGTGCATGACTACTCCCGCAAGCAGGGTATCGAGGACGCCTTCATCCTGGCGCCCGAGGGGGCGCCGGATTGGGCGCATGATCGGGCGCGCCTGTGGAACGCGGCCGAGGCGGCGGAGGTGCGCGGGAATGCCGTGGTGGCGCGGGAGTGGGAGCTGGCGCTGCCGGCAGAGATCGGCGCCGAGGCGCGGCGCGAGATCGCCGGCGCCTTCGCCCAGGCGCTGGTCGACCGCTACGGCGTCGCCGCCGACGTGGCGATCCATGCGCCGCATCGCGAGGGCGACGAGCGCAACCACCATGCCCATGTGCTCACCACCACCCGCGTGGTGGGCGAGGACGGCTTCGGGAAGAAGACTCGCGTTCTCGATGCGGCGCAGACCGGCGGGCCGGAGATCGAGGCGATGCGCGGCGTCTGGGCCGAGCTGCAGAACGAGGCGCTGGAGCGGGTGGAGGCCGAGGACAGGGTCGACCATCGCAGCCTCGAGGCGCAGCGCGAGGCGGCGGAGGAGCGCGGCGACCTAGTGGCGGCCGAGGAGCTGGATCGGGCGCCGGAGGTGAAGCTCGGGCCGGCGGTCAATGCGATGGAGCGGCGGGCGGCGCGGGAGGCCGAGGCGGAGGGACGGGCTTATGAGCCCGTGACCGATCGCGGGCGGGTGGTGCAGGAGGCGCGGGAGGCGCGGTGGGTGTTCGCCGTGCTCCGCGAGGAGCTGCGCGAGCGGGTCGAGGCGGCGCGGGAGGCTTATGGCGCGGCGCGCGACGAGGGGCAGGATCGGGTCAGCGCCGGGCTCGCTGCGATGCGGGCGGCCCTGGATAAGCAGCGGGACGGGCCGGAGGCCGGCGAGAGCGTCGGGGACAGGCTCAGGCGGATGCTGGCCCGGGAGCAGGAGCGGGGTGGTGGGGAGCCGCCGGGCGAGGAGAAGGACGTGCGCGCCAGGCTCGACGTGGCGCTCGGGCGGCGGGCTCAGGAGTCAGAGGTTCAGCGAGATCGTCCGCAGCAGAGGGAGGACGAGCGAGAGGAGCGAAAAGCTCCCAAGGCCGAGACAGGGCGGGATACAGAGAAGACCCGTGGTCGGCGGGGGCGGGATGACGGCGGCTATGAACGGTAACGGCCTTCGCGGGCTGCCGGCTGATTGAGGATGGAATGAACTGTAGAGATGGAAGAAGCCGTCGCCGCGCTCGCCGAACAGCCGTTCGATGCCGCCGAGTTCCCGTTCGCCTTCCTCCAGGCGTTCGGAGACGACGCTGAAGCGGCTGCGGAAGGGCGAGTCGAACAAGTCCGACGTCGGCGGCGTCCTGCAGAACCGGCAACATCCCCAAGAAGGCATGGCACCTTAATGCACGACTGTCTCGCCGTCCCTTATCACTCTTGGGAGGAACGAGGAAATGGGATATCTTTCGTCGCGCAAAACGCCCGACTCACCATTGAGTCCAGACTACCGTAAATGCCAGCTTCCCATAGTCTTTCTGCCTCCTGTTCTTTTTATAAACTGATCCGAGGCTTCCATGGGGATACCTTCCGTCCTACGTTCATCGACAACAGTTGCACTCCCACAAACGAGTAACATTGCCGCGGCCGGAGGAGGCGGAGGTGCAACCTCCCACAGCTTGGGCTTTGCGGTTGCTCCGCAACTGCAATCGAACTGGTGCTGGGCGGCTGTAACCGACTCCATTGCTCGATATTACGACTCCTCCAGTTCGTGGACCCAATGCAAAGTCGCCAATACGGCCCTCGGCCGCTCCGATTGCTGCGGCTCTGGGGCTGCCGACGGCAGTAAATGCAATAAGCCGTGGCGGTTGCATGAGGCTATGGCTTTGACGAACAACTTTGTAGGCTTAGTTCCGTCACCGATGAGTTTCTCCAAAATCCAACAAGAGGTAAATAGCGGACGGCCCGTGGGAACACGGGTAGGGTGGAACGGTGGTGGCGGTCACTTTCAAGCAATAGTGGGATGGACGGTCGGCGTAAGTGGAGATGAGTACTTGCACATCTCTGATCCGATTTATCTAGAGACGCAAATTCTATTTCAAGAGTTTGCGGGAAAATACCAAGCTGGCGGCCACTGGAATTACAGCTATTTGTCGCAGGATGCTGCGGGTGGTGGGGGTCCTCAGATAGAGCCGCCAGACTTCATAGTTTCAGTGGTCTTGCCCCCATTTCACCGGACACTCAGGCGGTTGCGGTTTCAGCTGCGATGAACTCGCGGGGCGAGCGCATTTTCAGCCCTGAGTGCGGGTGGTTTTCGTTGTAGTCC
>NZ_JBKQWU010000088.1:0-8987 GCF_047275745.1 Amaricoccus sp. W119
CCGACGGCCGCCATCAGTGATGATCTCTATCTCAGACATAAGCACGTGCTCAGGCATATGCCTAAGCCTCCATGGCTGTGCTCAAGTGTCCGGTCGAAACGGGGGCCAATTCAGGATCCGCCTGACTTAAGCGTATGCCCGACGTTGAAGCGCAGCGATCATGGGCACGACACTGAACAAACCTCGGGTTGCTTTGGCGCTCAAGCTCTGGAGATAGGCATTTGGAAAACGAATCTCACCAAAACGTTGAAGCATTCCTGCGAGGACAACGGACGCAATTTGATGGCCCAGAACATTCTTAGCCCTGTGCCAGTTCTCTTCCGCAATCCCCATCATGGATCTAAGCCGCTCCGCTTGGAGTATGAATGTTGTCCAATCGGTGATGGGGCTGGGAGCGAAGCTACTGTAGTCTGGGCAGGCCGATAGGACTTCGGAGAGGGTAGGGGGTGTCTCCCGCCCTATGATCTCATCGGCTGCTCGAGCGGGGTTGCTCGCCTTGCGGAGCTTCGTTTCACAGAGTCGGTTTGAGGCGAGGTTAGAACGTTGTTCCGTTGATTCAAAAACATCATCCTTAGTATTCTGAATGTGGCGCTCATTTTGGCTGTCATTGGCGCTCAGTTCGCCCGCGCCAGGCAGATCAAGCAATGTCTGAACGCGCTGGACTAGCGCGAAGAAGGTGTCCTCGATGTCGGAAAGTTCGTCCAATGCCAGCTTTCGTCGGAGCAACCTTGTGGCGTCTGTTGCGAGATCGGCGCACTCATCCCATACGGACAGCTCGGGCTGAGCCGATCGACCGCGAGCAGCGAGGAGGACAAGGTCACGACGCAAGATGCCAATTCTGTGCCGTGATGCTCTTGTTTGCTCCAGAGAGTGTGTTGTCGCCGCCGCGACCGACGAGAACTCTTTGAAGCGCGCGCGGAACGGGGAGAGGTCGAACCCGAAGGCATCTCTCTCTCCAAGAGTTCTGCGGACGTACCGCTTACCATTGGGGCTGTCCCGCCGATCGATCACACCTGCTGCCACGAGCTTTGCGATATGACGGCGGAGTGTAGAAACGGGCATCCCGTTGAGCCGATCGCAAATGGACCGGTTGGATGCGTGCACTATGGGAGCTCCGGTGTCGGCGAAGATCGAGTCCGGACAGAACGTCAGCAGTGCTTGCAGCACGCTAACATCTCGATCGTTGAGGCCAAAGGATGCTCGGCCCACGGCTAAGTCACGGAGGATGCTCCATTTGGTCCCGCACGTCGGACTTTGGCATGGGGAAACAGGACGGACACGCGCCAGTAGCGCGCCGACTCCTTCGGGCTGCAAATGTCTCATAGATTGCTTCACGAAGGCAAAGAAGACCCAGCCCGCGAATCGCGGGGGCTTGCCACTGCCGCTCCGGAGCACTACTCTGAAGGTGCGAAGAACAGAGTGAGGGTCTCGTAGAGCGCAAGCTTTGCGGGACCTTTTCTTAGCCTCTCCCGTGCCTCCTCTTCTGATTGAATCGCATCATTTTTTGACCTGCTTTGCCCAGCGGGTATGAGCCTCCCGGATCAAGTCCTCCGACTGGTTCTGCAGCCAAGTCGCAAACCCGTCCACGTCGACGGATACATCGATTCGAAGGTTCTTGGACGAGCGAGTCACGCGAGCTACTACTCGTTTTCCGATCACTATCTTGGAGGGCGCGGCAACGCCCGCTGATTGGCCGACAACTCTCGGTGTCTGGACGCGATCGAACACCGCATCGAACGCAATGTCGGATGGATCAAGGTTCGGCTTCCCATTAGCGGCACTCGGCGAGGCGCCCTCACGCGCACTTAGCGCGATGTTCGTCAGTTCGGCCCGGTCGAAATCGACCTCGGAGATTCGGGCTACCAGCCCTTCCCAGCGCGGCCTGCCGCGATCGGGGGCAGGCCCGATGGCCTTGGAGAGTTGAGGTCCGATGGTGCGCGCGATCGAAACCGCCATCGAGATAGCGGACTGTGACGTGTTCAACACGGCAGCGACCTGCGCCTGAGTTCCAAACCCGGCGTCCATCAACTCTGCGGCAAAAAGAGCGCGTTCTATGTAGCTCAAGTCGCGCCGGCCAGTATTCTCGGTAGCCTGGGCACGTACAGCGGCGTCATCGTCGAGGCTCGCGATCAAGGCCCGAACTACCTTGACCTTGTCGGATCTGCGCACGGCCTCCAGCCTGCGACGGCCGTAAACCAGCAAATATCGGTCGGACTCCGTCGGGTGTCGACGCACCAAGATTGGCACGGTCTGACCATTGGCCTCGATCGAAGTGCGAAGATCGTCAATATCTTCAAAGCTGAGACGATCTGACAGCCGGTTATCATCGATGGTCTCTGGATCGAGATCCCATATCTGATGCGAGTCTACAGCATCGCGGGCAGCACGGAGGGCGCGATTTGTCGACATCATGCTGCTCTGCGACGGCGTAGAGCCAACTGCGGTGAGCTGGTCCAACATCGATAGCCGCCGTTTCTTGCCATCGGTCATTGGCGGCCCCAGGTGCGTTGGATGAGCTCTGCGATCTCATCGGTGACGGCGTTCATGCTCTCGAGGGCCCTGTCGTAAGTTGACCTGACGAACGCTCCGCGCTCAACTTCGTACAGCGTCTGCTTTGTCAACCCAGCATCCGAGATCGCAGTTGATTTTAGCATTGGAGCATTGAGGACTTTCTCGCCGTACATTGTGCGCAAGAAGGCAACGACGCGGTTCTGGGGTGCGTCGGTTGGCTCATATCTTGTGAGTAGGTATCTCATCCAGTCGTGCGACATGTCCGCGCCGCTATCGGCGATAACATCCATGAGTTCAGCCGTCATTCGAAGGAACTGACTCATTGACATGACATCCAGCATTTCTGGATGGATTGTGACCAGCACACCCGTCGAAGCCGATAGGGCTGACATAGTCAGGAAGCCGAGTTGTGGTGGGCAGTCTATGACGACTACGTCGTATTCAGGATCAACTTCGGACAGAACATCGCGAACTCGGAAAAAGAAAAGTCCAGCTGCTCCCTGAGCGAGAGCCCTAGGCGTGTCGTGCTCGAACTCCATAAGTTCGAGATTCCCGGGAATGAGATCGAGATTCGGAATATACGTCTTGCGAATTACCCGTCTTACAGACAGGGGATCCTTATAGCGAATGGCGTCATATAATGTTCCGCCGTCGGCTAGGTCGAACTCTGGCTGGACGCCGTGCAAAGCCGTCAGTGATGCTTGCGGGTCGAGATCAATGGCTAACACGCGATGGCCCTTCAGAGCCAGTCGCTGGGCAAGATGGGCGGAGGTAGTTGTTTTGCCCGATCCGCCCTTGAAGTTCATGACGCCAATCACCTGTAGGTGGTCGCCATCTCGCCGCCCTGGAAGATAGTCTCCGGGTTTTCGAGCCGTCTTCTCGAGAAGCACCCTCAGTGCGGCGACGTCTTCTGCGGAGTACATGCGACGATTGCCTGCGGTGAGTTCCGGGGAGGGGCCTTTGCCGTCCAGATGAAGTTTTCGAAGGTAAGAGTCGTTCACGCCGAGCAGCCCTGCGGCTTCGCCCGAGGAAAACTTCCGCATGGATTTGGTAGCGTCGGGGGGAAAAAGGCTTTCGCGCTGAGCATGCAACTGCGCCGCCAGCGTCTCAGAATGCCGACGGATGACCGCGTTCAGGTCCTCCATGGACGTTGGCCTGCTCATATGCCCCATCTCTTTATGCACCGTGTTCACGGAAATTAGCGTTTTAACCCGCCTTTCCGTGACTATGGTAGGAGGTACGGGATTCGCGCAAGCCTTTTTGAATGAGGTTTTCCTGCCACAGCGCAGAAATCGATGGCAATCCCGTCCAGCCGGTAGTCCGATCGGACATCTCGCAAGGGTTCAATATGACCACAACGTCGGGCGAACCAATGAGCCACGACGGGTCATCGCGACCCGAGACCTTGACCCCGATGACCGTGCGCGTGCCGATATCAGTGCGGCACCAAACTCCTGTCGCGGTCAGGACCCCTTCGCCGAAAGCGAAGCCGCCATGCTTCATCCTCGGTTCAGGCCTGCTTGCGGGGCCTCCCTCCCTTGCGGCCGTTCGCACGGGCCGCCGCGGCTTTCGCCGAAGAAGTCGCCTGTCCGGCTCGGCGGGCCATATAGGCCCTCGTGCCGAACAGCCCTGCCAGCAGGCCGGGGACGGTCAGGTCCACGTCCAGCGCCTCCCAGTGCAGGCCATAGCCCGCGCCGAGGATCTCGACGGCCTCCAGATCGTCATCGCTGGCGGTTTCAAGCCCCTGCGCGAGACGCGGCGGAAACGCGAAGGTGCAGCCGTTGGTCAGGTCCACGATAACGCGGCCGTTGCGCCGGTCATAGCGGACCGTATCCGCGCGGGGTTCGCTCTGTTGCGCACTGCGACCCCGTTCGAGAGCCGCGTCAATCTCGGCGTCTGTCAGTTCAGCCATGGATTTCCCTCCATTTGGCAAGAAACAGGTCC
Source organism: Amaricoccus sp. W119 (assembly GCF_047275745.1). Classification (NCBI taxonomy): domain Bacteria; kingdom Pseudomonadati; phylum Pseudomonadota; class Alphaproteobacteria; order Rhodobacterales; family Paracoccaceae; genus Amaricoccus; species Amaricoccus sp. W119. The sequence continues at coordinate 4,456 of NZ_JBKQWU010000088.1, forward strand.
CGCTGATCGCGAACCACCTGGACCGCCCGGCGAATCTCGTTGCCCTTCATACCCTCTGCCCAAACCAGAACCGGCGAGCCGTCGGGGCCGATCAGATTGATTTTGGCCTGGCCATCACCGAACACATGCACATGGGCCGGTTCGTGATCGTCGATAAAGATGATGATGCGTAGCCCGTGCGCACGGTAGATGGTGACCATAGGTCTACTTAACCCATCCAGTTAGGTTTTTCAACGTTGACAAAGGCAGCAACAGGCTCAGATCCACGCGTCGTCAGACTTGGCCTCGACACAATCCGCCATCGGTGGCAAACTTGCCTACCGCCTTGCCCGGAAAAGGATCACATGTGGGCAGAGTCGAGAAGGTCAGTGTCGCGCTGACGCCGGAGATGGCGACGATGATGCGCCAGATGGTCGAAAGTGGCGAGTATGCCTCGGTGAGCGAGGTCATGCGCGAGGCTCTGCGTGATTGGCGCCTCCGGCGGATTGAGCGGGAACGCGCGATCGAGGAACTGGGCCGCCTTTGGGATGACGGCCTTGCGAGCGGCGCGCCGCGATCCGGACCGGAAGCCTTCGGGCAGATCCGGGAGCGGTTGGAACGGGGTCCGTCTGGCCAGGACTGATGGGGTATCGCCTGCTGCCCGCCGCGGAGGCGGACATCGAGTCCATAGCCCTCTATATCGCCGCCGATGACTTCGACGCCGCGCTGCGCTGGGTCGCCGACATCGAGCGGCGCTGCGCGTTGCTGGGTGACATGCCTGGCATGGGGGTCGCGCGACCCGACGTGCGCCCCGGTCTGCGCTTGCTGCCGGCGGGCAGCTACCTGATCCTTTACCAACGAACCGGCGAGGACGCTGAGATCGTGCGCGTACTCCATGGTGCCCGGCGCTGGCAGGACCTTCTGGGCTGATCCCGGAGATGCCCGGGCATCGGGGTAACCCGAGCGTTCGAACTTGAGCCAAGGGATCGAGCTTCCATTGCGTTTCTCCGGCCTTCGGCCTTCGGCCTGCGCGCCCGCCGCGGTGCGCCGGGCTTGCGATCGGGAACCGCCGGTTCCCCCACGCAAGAGGCGCGGCGCGGTATCCCCAACCTTCCTCCGCCTTCGGCTCCGTGCAGGCCGGGAGATGCCCCTCCGCGCCCCGCCTCTTGCATGGGACCCCCTCCGGCCCTCGCCGGGAGGCAGGCTTTCAGGAGAGGGCCGCGTCGCGGTCCTCGCCTGAAACCCGCCCCCAAAGTCTGGTGCTGACCGACCGGGGAGCAAGGAGATCCAGCATGACCATCCTCGAGATCGAACGCGGCGACGAACAGTCCCGCGTCATCGCCGAACAGAACGACCGTTTTCGGACGAGCTGGGGCGCGGATGCCTCGGTGCCGGGCCGGGTCGTGATGACGCCCGGTGTCGCCGACCTCGGCCCACTCGCGCTGCTTCGGCTGATCGTCGCCGTCCGGAGCTTCGACGCCTTCAGCGCGGACAACGACCCGTGGGGCCAGCGCGACTTCGGCATCGTCGCGGTGGGGCAGGGGGGCGACACCGTTCGGGTCTACTTCAAGATCGATCTCTACGACGCCGATTACACCTTCGGCTCGGAGGCGCCGGAGGATCCGGAGATGACCCGGCGCGTACTGACGCTGCTCTTGCCGGAGGAATACTGAGGTGGGCTCCGACTGGCTCGCCGCGCGCCGGCGCGAGGCCTGGGCGCTGATCGGCCGGGGCGATGCCTTCGGCATCGGCCGCCGCTTCCTGATCCGGCACGGGCTCGTCTGAGCCGGAAGGGCAGGGGGGCGATGCCCCCAGGCCCGAGCATCCCCAACACCTGAATCCTTGCATTCGAATGGAGGCCAAGCATGGCACTCGACCAGAACCTCACCGCCGCGATCCTCGAAACCGTCCCCGTCGCCCGGCTCTACGTGCATCCGCTCAATCCGCGCGGCGAGATCGACGCGGCGGGTATCGTCACGCTCGCCGAGAACATCCGCGCGCTCGGGCTGATCCAGAACCTCGCCGGGATCCAGGACGACGACGGCCGGATCGGCATCGTCGCCGGCGGGCGGCGGCTGCGCGCGCTCGAACTGCTCGGCGACGACCCGCGCTTCGCCGCCGTCCCGGTCCGGATCGCGCCCGACCTCGCGGCCGCGCGGCTCTGGGCCGCGTCGGAGAACCATCTGCGCGAGGCACTTCACCCCGCCGACGAGATCCGCGAATACGCGGCGCTGGCCGGGCGCGGCGTCGCGGCGGCGGAAATCGCCATCGCCTTCGGCGTCACCGACGCGCATGTCCGCCGCCGGTTGAAGCTCGCCGGCCTGCCCGCGCCGGTGCTCGCGGCGCTGCGCGCCGACGAGATCAGCCTCGGCGCCGCCGCCTGCTTCACGCTCTGCGACGATCTCGATCATGCGCTCGGCGTGCTCGAGCAGGCGCGGGGCCGGGGCTTCGACGCGCAGCGCCTGCGCCGCCTGCTGAAGCCCGCCGCGATCCGCGACAGCGACCGCCGGGCGCGCTTCGTCGGGCTCGAGGCTTATGAGCAGGCGGGCGGGCGGATCACCCGCGACCTTTTCGAGGGCGAAGTCTATTGCGACGATCCGACAATCCTCGACGCCTGTTTCGCGGAGAAGCTCGCCGAGGCGGCGGAGACGCGGCGCGCCGCCGAGGGCTGGAAATGGGTCCGGACCTTCCCGGATTCCTATGTGCCCTACGAGGAGTCCCGCGCGCTCGGCGCGGCGCGGCTCTACCCGGTGCCGGGGGAACTGTCGCCGGAGCAGAGCGAGCGCTACGACGCGCTGGTCGAGCGCGCCGAGGCCGAGGAGCTCGACGCGGATGAAGCGGCCGAGCTCGACCGGCTGGGGGCGCTGATCGATGGCGGCTTCACCGCCGAACAGATCGCGCTCTCCGGGATCGTCGTCTACGTCGGGCACGACGGCGCGCTCCGGACCGAGGCCGGGCTGGTGCGCGCGGAGGATCGGGCCGAGGCCGAGGCGGCCGGTCTGCTCGCGCCGTCGCGCCACGCCGGTGAGACGGCGACGAAGCCGAAGTCGCCGCTCTCGGCCGCGCTCGCCGAGGATCTCGCCCGGGTCGCGCGCGGCGCGCGCCAGCAGGCGGCGCTGAGCGATCCCGATCTGATCCTCGATCTGCTCGCCTTCGAGCTCTCCGGCCGGATCGGTGCCGCGCATGCCTTCGGGCTGCGCCGCGATATCGTCCCGAACCAGCCCTGCACCGCGACCGGCTACGCGCTCGACGCGTGGCTGACCGAGGCCGCGCCGGCGCCGGAAAACCCGTGGGACTTCGACCGCGCCGAGGCGTTCCGCGCCTTCCGCGCGCAGGGCGCGGAGCACACGCGCGCCGAACTCGTCTGCCACCTTGCCGGGCTGCTCACCGTCGCCGATGAAAAGCTCGGCGCGCTGATCGACGCCGAGGCCGGGACCGACATCCGCGCGGTCTGGACACCGACCGCCGAGAACTTCCTCGGTCGGGTGAGTGGCGCCTATCTCGACGCGCTCTGGCGCGAGCTGCTCGACCTCGCAGCCGAGGCTCCGGCCGCGACCGCCTTCGCGAAGCTGCGCAAGGGCGAGAAGGCCGCGCGGCTCGAGAGCCTGTTCGCCGATCCGGAGACGCGCGCTGCGCTCGGGCTCGGCGCGGAGCAGGAAGCCCGCGTCGCCGCCTGGCTGCCGCCGGAAGCGTTCTGAGCGAGCAAGTGGCCAGCAAGGAAACTCGCTGGCCACGCCTGTCGGGTCGGCGCGGGATCCGGAGATCGCCTGGCCGGCGATCGCGCCATGCGAAGGACGGGAGCGAGGATCGACGGGCCTTCGGCCCGCTCACCCCGCTCCCGACGCCTTTGTCATTTTCTTCCGGCCGACCGCTTCGCTTCCGGAAACGCGGGGCCGCGTTTCCAGATCGGCCGGGCGCCTCCCGGCCGCTTCGCCGAGTGGTTCGGCCGGACATTTCGTCGATCCCTCGCTCGGAGACCGCCGGGCGCCGATACCGCCAAAAGGCTCCGAAGCATGATCGGAGCACCCGAGGTCGCGCAGTGGCCGGCTCCGCCAGCCGAACCCGCTGCGCCGGCCACACCAGCCGTGGCGCCCGAGATCCGTCATGAATCAAGAATGGACCCGGACCACCCGATGGGGGCAGGCCAGTCAGGCATTATTCCCGCGACGGAATTCAGCCCATCATCTTCGGAACTTCGGCGACGAGCGCATCGATCACAGCACGGGTTCTCCGCGGTAGGAACTTGCTCCGAGGCCAAACGGCCCGGAAATCCATCGGCTGAGGCTGACTGCCGTCCATGACAAGCTGTAACTTGCTCTCGGCCACCCTCGGCGCTGCGAGCCAGCGAGGAAGCCAGGCCAGGCCGCCGCCCTCGACGGCGGCGTCCAGCACCGCGTCCAGATCGTTGTATCGCTGACGGCTCGGCATCAGCACGTCGTTGGGCCGGGGCACGGTTTCTTGAGACAGCGTCGAGCGCTACTTTCCCGAGGAACGGGGGTAGAGCATGGACGACAAGAGCGACGTGAAACCTGGCGCGACGGAGGCCTCGGCCC
>NZ_JBKQWU010000089.1:0-8927 GCF_047275745.1 Amaricoccus sp. W119
CGCAAGCGGGAAACTCTAGTCGGGCTACGCCCTCCCGCCGTTCCCCGCTTGCGGCGCCAAGTGGCCTACTTTTGCGCCGCCCAACGGCCTGGTTTTGCTCCGCCGTTGACACCGGACACTCTCCACGACATGGCTCGGTCATGCAAACCCCGCCCACACATACTGGTACCTGGAAGCGGTCCCGGAACTGCTGGAACTGGCCTCCGCTCGAATAGCAGGCGCGGCGGAGGAGGAAAGTTGATGAAGGCGACCAACTTCCCCGCGCTGATCCAGCGCTTCTTCACCGATCGCCTCTGCACCCAGATGGAGGCAAGCCATCATACCATCGCCGGTTATCGGGACACGTTCCGACTGCTGATCCGGTACGCAAGCGCACGGCGTGGAAAGCCGCCTACGAATCTGACGATTGAAGATCTCGATGCTGACCTCGTCGCCGACTTCCTGACCTACGTCGAAACGGCACGCGGCAACACGGCGCGCACCCGCAATACTCGGCTTGCAGCCATCCGCTCATTCTTCCGCTACGTTGCATTGACTGATCCGGGCTGGCTGCTTCATTGCCAGCGCATTCTCTCGATGCCGAACAAGCGGTACGTGAAGCGGAGCGTGACATTCCTTGACGCCGAGGAGATAGCGGCGCTCCTGGCCGCGCCGGATCGGACGACGTGGGTGGGGCAGCGAGATCACGTCCTGCTGGTGCTTGCGCTTCAGACCGGGCTGCGGGCGTCCGAGCTGATCAACCTGCGTTGCAAGGACGTGGTTCTCGGCACCGGCGCCTACATCCGCTGCATCGGCAAGGGGCGAAAAGAACGCAGCACGCCTCTTCGGCGTGATACGGCCAAACTGATCCAGAGCTGGATCGGCCAACGCCACGATAGCGACGGACCGTTGTTCCCCTCGATCCGAGGCGCACAACTCAGCCGGGACGCATTGGAGCACCTCGTGCGCAAGCATTGCCTTACGGCATCGCGAGCATGTCCGAGTCTCGCAGGAAAACACGTCACGCCGCACACGCTTCGCCACAGCACTGCGATGGAACTTCTCCATCACGGCGTCGACCAATCCGTGATTGCTCTCTGGCTCGGGCATGAATCCGTGGAAACAACCCAGATCTATATCCACGCTGACATGCGGCTGAAGGAAAAGGCGCTCGCGCAGGTCGCAAGCCCGGGAACGCATCCCGGGCGGTATCGTCCCAGTGACGAATTGCTCGCCTTCCTCGAAGCGCTCTGATTATGCCGAACCGCCGCATGGCCGAATTCCGACAAACCAGCCACCGAACTCGGCCATGCGGCATAATCCGACTTACGGCATAATGCGTCTTATGCCGATATCGGCATAAGACCCACTGGACCGGGCACGGCAGCCGCCTCGACCGGATCAAGAAGTTCGCCGACCGGACGGCCTACGCTTTCGAGGAGCTCGTCGCCGAGCTCGGCAACGTCCTCCTCTGCACTCACCTCGGGCTCACACCGGACTTCGAGCAGAGCGCCGCCTACGTCGAAAGCTGGCTCAAGGCGCTGAAGGAAGACAAGCGGGCGATCTTTCGGGCCGCGGCCGAGGGGCAGAAGGCGGCGGACCTGCTGCTGGCGCTTGCCGGTGACAACGAGAAGGAGGCGGCCGCGTAGCGGCCCCCTGCCCCACTAAGAAATTTAGCCGGTTGGGCAATCTAGAGATTGCCCAACCGGCGCAGCGCCCCCGGCGCTGGCCCAAGGACCGATCCTCAGCCCTCTTCATTCGCGGCTGGCAAGGTCGGTGCTTGCCCGGCCGATACCCGTATGCCTCTCTCGAGGTATCGGGCCAGCGCGGCCATGCTGATAGCGCGTCCCAATCCGCCGGGAGTTTCCAGGTCCAAAGGGTCGAGAGCCGCCTTGGCGGCAGCATAGAGCCGAGGGCTCAGCATCTTTGTGGTGTTGAGGCTGACCTTTCCGGCGGGATATGTCGCAGGACTGATCCTCTCGCCCCGCTCAACCGCATCGGCCAAGTCGGAAAGCGAACGAGAGAGCAGCCGCTGCAATGCGCGCTTCTCTCCCATGGAGGCAGCGGCCTGGTCGAACAGCGGAAAGGCGCCCGGCTTTGGAGCCGGAACGCGCAGCTTCACCAGGACAGCTTCCTCGCTGTCCTCCGCTGGTGGCCTCGTTGGCGCTGCCCTCGGAGGGCGAGCTTTCCGTGCGACATGCTGAGGACGCGCCTTCTTATCGGCTTGGGCTTCTGGGTCAGCCGTTGGTGGCGCTGCAGCAGGGTCCTCGGGCGCCCCAGCCTCTGGGGGGTAAGGCAGCCCACGCTTCACATTGAACTCGCGCCGCTGCTCGTCGTAGCTCTTTTTCGGTTTGACGATGCCCGCCACTGCTATTCCTCCAGAGCCACAAGTACGTCTGTCGCCAGCTCGTCGGCTTCGGCCATGGCAATCTTGAAGTGCTTCGCCGAAATGCGGCTCGCCGGATCCGACTCCTTTGCACGGACGGTCAGGTGGAGCATGCCGTCCCTCTTCATACTGGCGTAGGCATCGCGATCCCGCAGCTTGGTGGCTAGCATGGGAAACACTTCCAGCCGATCGATCTCGATCTGTCGGGACTTGTTCGGCGTGTGGGGGAGCTTTGTGACCAGCAACGCTATGAGTGTATTGGTCCCCTCCTCCTCGATCTGGTCGTGGACGAACTCCATCGTGTTGACCGCCTCGTCGATGTCGTATGTCGTGATCGCCGTGGGGACGATGACCAGCGCCGAGTTCGCGACGACGATGCTGTTGATTTCGGACCCGCCACCGTGGGTGTCAGCGAGCATGAACTCGACCCCCTGCTTCTCGGCTTCCACGACCGCCTTCTCAAAGCTGTCGAGATCGGCCGCGAAGTAGATCTGACAGGTGTCGTCCCATCGGCCGGCGGCTTTGGCGTAGCTGCGCCACTGCGAGATCGGGGCGTTCTCGTCGCCCTCGAGAAGGGCAACCTTGCGGCCGCGAGCTAGGAGGGCCGAGCAGAGGGCGCTCAGCGCCGTCGTCTTGCCGGCCCCTCCTTTCAACGAGACGAAACTGATCAGCTTCATTCGGTCCCTTCCACCACTTCCCGGAACCGCAATGCGGCATAACGGTGAAGCGGCAAAATTCAAAAAACGCTAAAACGGCACAGCCACTGATACGCTTTAACTGCGCTTGCGGCGCTACGTCAACGCGCGGATGCGGCACAGCTTTGAAGCGGCGAAGCGCCGTTGCGAAAAAGCGACACCACACTGAGATACGGGAAACAGCAAAGAACGAAAAAGCGCCCGAACGTCGGATGCCCTTAAACGGCAAAGCGCGGTTAACCTCAGAACGCCATAACCGGAGAACGCCATAAGCGCTAAAATCAAAAAACGACGAAACGCATAAACGCGAATACCACCGTGCGTCAATACGGCAGAGTCTTTGCCAGGTTGTCCGGTTTGGGTCGCGGGAGAATTGGGCGAAGGTGCAGAGAGCGCCCCAGCGGCCCGCTGAGCTGCTTGGTTAGACCTCTAGTGGGTGGGCGCCGGTTGATCCGGCCCGGGCCCTGGAGGGCGCTCACAACGGCTCAGGCGCGCCGGTCAAGCCTGAGGCGATCCCTCGGGGCCCCTGGTGCAAGTGGCGAGAGCTGGAGTGGAGAAAGGGTTGAAAGGAGTGAGAGGGTTGGGTTAGGTAGATTGGCAGGATATATGAAAATGTAGAACATTTGGCTATGACCCAACCCAACCCCGAGAAGGCCCCTCCCAAGCGCACGCGCCACTCCTCTGGCCTGAAACCCGCAGCAGCTGGCTGGGAGGTCCGTCGGATGATCGGCGGCAAATGGCAGGATCCCGAGAAGGCGAAGAAGGAACCGCGCGCCGATCGGACGATCTCGGTGCGGCTGACCGAGGCCGAGCTCGCCGAGTTCGACGCCCAGATCGCAGGGCTTGGCCTCAACCGGAACCGCGCCTTGCGGATCGCCGCCCGGCGGATCGGCGGTTTCCTGGAGGTCGACGGCCAGACGGTGGAGGCGCTCAGGTCGATCAACCGGCAGCTCGCTGGCGTGGCGACGAACATCAACCAGATCGCCCATTCGGCGAACCGGACGCACGACCCCGACTACCGCGCCTTCATGGCGCAGCGAGCCGAGCTCGGCCGGATCCTGATCGAGGCCCGCGGCGCCCTGCAGCGGATCCTCGACCTCGGCGCCCGGCGGGAGGACGGCCTCGAGCGGCTGAAGGCTGCGGCCGAGCCGGAGAGGGTAGGGGGGTCGGAATGAGCGTGCCGTCGGTCCCGGAGCTGCTGCGGCGCGGCGCGCAGGCGCCAGCCTGGGTGTCGGCGGTGGATGCGGTGATGGGCGAGGACTGGGCGCATCTCGAGCTCGGCCGCGGCAGTGCGGTGCGGACGCCAGCGGACGAGGGGCGACGGACCGGAGCGCGGCGCCGGGCGGCGATTGGCGGGGCGCTGTCGCCGAACCCGCAGGCGCTCGTCAAGCTGATCGGCTCGGGCGGCACGGCGACAAGCCGTGGGCTGCGAGCGCAGATGGACTACCTGAGCCGGCAGGGCGACGTGCCGCTGGTGTCGTCGGAGAGCACCTTCGGCACCAAGCTCGGAGTCGGCGATGCGGCGCAGATTGCGGCGGCTTGGGGGTTGCCGGACGTTGATCGGGGCGGGGCCGACCGGACCTCGCACTTCGTGGTCAGCTTCCCGCAGGGGACGGACCCGGATGCAGCCGAGAGGGCAGGGCGGGCGTGGGCGGCGGCGCTGTTCGACAGCGGTGCCTATGGCGACCGCTGGGACTACTACACCGCCTTCCACAAGGACACGGCCTACCCGCACATCCATGTCGTCGTTGGGCGGCGCGGCCTCGACGAGGGGCAATGGCTCCGGGTGTCGTCCCGGGGAGAACTGACATTCGACCGGCTTCGCGAAGTCCAGGTCGATGTGGCGGCGCGGGAGGGGATCGCGCTGACTGGAACGACGCGGCTGTCGCGCGGGGTACATGACCGACCGGTGCCGGACGCCGAGTACCGGCGGGCGCGGGCCGAAGGGCGGGAGGCGGTGGCGCCGGCGCATACAGAGGCGTCGGCGATCGCCACGGCCGCGGAGATCCTCGACTATGCCCGCGACTATCAGGGTGCCGCGACATCAATAGCCGGGCAGGCGCCGGAGTTCGCCGGGCGGCTGGAAGCCGCGGCAGTGACGATCCTGGCGGGCCGGGCGCTCGCGGTCGAGCGCGAGGCGGCGCCGAGACTGACACCAGAGGAGGCCATGCGGATGGCGGAGACGGTCGAGGAGGTTCAGGCCGAGGTGCGGCAGAACTTCGTGCAGCTGGAGGCCGACATCCGGTCGGTGGAGAATCCGGCGAAGCGGGCGGAGTTCCTGCGCGATCTCGCCGGGCTGAAGGCGGAGGCAGCGCCGTTCATTCGTGACGACGCCGGCCTACAGGGCTACCGGGCCGAGGCGTTGCACGCTGACTACCGCGGCCTGACAGTGGCGCCCGGCGATGCGCGGGCGGCTTCGATCAAGGCCGAGGCAGAGCGGGAGGTGGCACGGCTCGCCGAGCGGTTTGGGTTGCAACCGGAGGCTACGCTGGCGCGGTTCGCGGCAGAGACGGTATCGGTGGGGCTCGGGCGCGACTACCGCGCCGAGGAGCTCGCCGAGCGAGCGTCGGATCGCGCGGCACGGGGTCAGTCGGCCGAGCGGGTCGACGAGGCAACCGCGCAACTCGCCGACTTCCACCGCCGGGCCGGGACGATCTACCGCGAGGCAGCCGAGCGAGTGCGGGAGATCGAACGCGAGGACCCGCGCGGTGCGCCCGACCTCGGGTCGACGCGGGACGCCGCTGGCGGACGGGGGCAAGCTCGCGGCGGGGAAGTGCGTGCCGCTCCGGCCAGTCGCGACGACGATGCGCCGGAAGGGCGCAGCAAGCCCGAGCGGCCTGGCCGGCGTCGCGAACGCGACGACGATGCGCCGGAAGGGCGCAGCAAGCCCGAGCGGCCTGGCCGGCGTCGCGAACGCGACGACGATGATCGGAGCCGGTGATGACGCGGCGCGGACAGGACATCCTGCTCGGAGGCAGCGTCGGGCTGATGGTCGGCATTCTGCCCGGTCTGCTCGCCGCCGGCGCGGTCGTCACCTGGCGGCTCGGCGGTGACCTGCGCGAGATCGACCTCGCCACCTACTTCCGGGCGCTCCCGGCTGCAGCGCGCTGGGAAGGGCTGCCGACGACCGCGGCGCTGATCGGGGCAGGGGTGGCGCTCGCCTTCGGCCTCGCCGGGATCGCGCTGCTGTGGCGGCCGCAGCTGACGCTGCATGGAACTGCCCGCTGGGCGGAGCCCGGCGAGCTGCGGCGTTCCGGGTTGCTGGCGCGACGGCTCGAGGAGGTGCGCGGGCCGATCTGGGGCAAGCTCGGGTCACCGAAATCGCGGGCGCCCTATCTGAGCTCGGAGAAAATCGTGCATTCGCTGGTGGCGGCGCCGACCGGGGCAGGGAAGGGGGTCGGCGTCGTCATACCGACACTGCTGACTTACCCGGGATCGACTGTGGTCCTCGACGTCAAGGGCGAGAACTACGAGAAGACCGCCGGCCGGCGGTATGAGCTCGGCGACCGGGTATTCAAGTTTGCCCCCTATGCCAAGGATCGGCGGAGCCATCGCTACAACCCCTTCGACGAGGTGGCGGCGGCGCCGGAGCGGCGGCGCTTTTCGGAAGCGCTGCGGCTGGCGAACAGCCTGGTCGAGGCCAAGGGCAAGGGAACGGAGTCCTGGGTCGACGGCGCCCGCGAAATCTTCGCGGCGACGGCGGTGGTGGCGCACGAGTGCGGGACGCCGACGATCGCGGCAGTCTACGACCTGCTGACCCAGCCCGGCGCGCCTGGACCGCTGCTTGAAGCTCTCGCGGCGAGCACGCAGTCCGGCGAGGCGCGATCAGTCTTCAACCGGTTCGCCGGGCAGCCGGAGAAGGTGCTCGGCAGCTACATGTCGGTGCTCTTCGACGGAGGCCTCCGGCTCTGGGCCGACCCCGACGTGCGGGATGCCACCGCGGCGACGGATTTCTGGATCACCGACTTTCGTTCGGATCCGGCGAGCGTCTTTCTCTGCGTCAGCCAGAAGGACCTCGGCGTGTTGTCGCCGCTGATCCGGCTGATGTTCCAGCAGATGTTCACGCTGCTGCAAGAGACTGACCGGACGGAGGAGGACAGGTTCGACGTGCTCTTCCTGCTCGACGAGTTCGCCTCGCTCGGAAAGATGGAGGAGATGGGGCGGGCGGTCACCACGGTGCGCTCCTCCGGCGCTCACCTGATGCTGATCGTGCAGTCGCTCGCCAACCTGCGGGAGGTCTATGGCGCGGACGGGGCGGCGAACTTCCTCGGCAACTGCGAGCTGCAGCTCTTCATGGCGCCCACCGACACCGATACGCCGCGCTACATCTCCGAGGCGATTGGCGATCAGACCCGAATGGTGCGGGTGAAGTCCTGGCGGCAGCGCGGCTGGGACGCCGCCTCGATCCAGGAGCGGCAGGAGGGGATTCGACTGATCCGGCCGGAGCAGATCCGTATGCTCGGGCCGGATACGGCGATCGCACTTGTACGGGACCAGAACCCGGTGCGGCTTTCAAAGGTTCGATACTACGAGGATCGGGTGCTTAATGCGCTTCTGTACGGGGGGCAAAAGGAGGCCAAGGCGCACCTCGAGGGGCGGGCCGGCCTGTTCGAGGCGTCACTGCCGGGTTCAAGCTCGGATGAGCCCGCGGCCGAGACACACGAGCCCAAGACATTGCAGACCAAGCCGATGACAGCTCCAGTCTCCCTAAATCGAGCTGTGACGACGCCTGCAGAACCCACTCCTGGAGTTATGTCAACGGCTCAGCTTGATGCAATCAGGGAAAAGCAGAGTGATTTCAGGAACGCCCTTGCTGTTTATCGTCAGGGAGACAAAACCTCGTCCCACGCCTCGAACTCGGTGGCTGAGACCTTGGACGGCTCGACGCATCTCGCGACGCACGATGATCGATCTTGAGGGCGTGGTGAGGATTGCCATGCTGCTGGTGGCCGTCGCGCCTGCGGCGGCGGCTCAGCAAGCGCCCAACATAGAGCGCGGCGCCGCCGTTTATGCCGAGGCGTGTGCCTCTTGTCACGGCGCCAACCTTGAAGGCCGGCTGGACTGGCAGAGCAGGCTTCCCACTGGCCGAATGCCGGCACCGCCGCACGACGCTACGGGCCATACGTGGCACCACGGCGACGGGATCCTCTTCCGGCTCGTCAAAGAGGGCGTTGCCGAAGTCGTCGGTGGGACGTACGAGAGCGACATGCCGGCCTTCGCTGGCGTGCTTAGCGACGACGACATCCGCGCCGTGCTTGCCTTTATCAAGAGTACCTGGCCCGACCGCGCGAGGGCCTATCAGGCGCAGGTCAGCGCGAACGAGAGCGGAAACTAATCCCTGCTCGACGGCGAAGATGCGCGGGAAGGCGGTGAGTGCGTTTCGGCGGTTGCGGTCACGGACGCGCCGGTGCGGCCCGGAGGTGTGGCGCCTATGCCCTCGGAGGTCTCCGAGCGCGTGGAGATCGTGCTGATCGGCGGGCGGCGTTTTCTGGTCGACCCCCGCGATCGACCCGGCGGCGTTGACGCGGCTCGTGCGGGTGCGGGTTGGGTGCGATTGCGTTTCCGCCAGGGGTGAAAGTGTGGCTGGCGGACGGCGTGACCGACAGACCGACATGCGGCGCGGCGCGCGGCATGAACAGCCTGGTGCTGATGGTAGCAGGGGCTCCGGCGCGGTCCGCATGGCGGGGAGCTGACGCCTATGGCGGCTTCGGGACGCTCTACGCGCCCGACCGGCAGCCCGCGCCGATCACCGAGGGAGTGTCAGAAGCTCTGTGTATCTGGCCGCCGGTCCGGTCCCAGCCTGACCGCGTTCAGCCCTGGATGGGCTTGAAGCGATCCTCGAACATGATGGCGAACTGATTGACCGC
>NZ_JBKQWU010000090.1:0-8332 GCF_047275745.1 Amaricoccus sp. W119
CCTCAGCTTCGCGACAATCTCCTCGGGCTTGTGCTTTCTGCGCGGCATTCCTGGCATCCTCCAAAGGCTCAAAAGCCTACCTCAGGGAGGACCACTTTTCAGGGGGCAGACCACAGGACGCGGGTCAGGTAGGACGGCGCGATCCCTTCGCGTTCGGCCAGTTCGGCAATGGTGGCGAACTCGCCCGATTCCAGCATCCGCTTCCAGCGGAATGCACGCGCCAGCGCCTTGACGAGGGCGCTGTCGGTCCTCGCCGGGTGCGTGCCGCCTTCTGGCAGCTGCATTTCCTTGCGCCCGCCGCGCTTCACGACGCGGAACGGGACGTGGAGCGTCACCGTGTCGGGGATCGCTGCCCCGCGGGTCATGCCGCTGCTCCGATGCTGCCAGACAGCATCTCGCGCCCGAGCCCTCCGAGGCCGTCCATCCGGAGCCGGAAGTTGAGCCCGTTCGTGCCGATATCGACGCGCTCGACCAGCAGCGTGACAATGCGCGCCTGCTCGGCGGGGAAGAGTTCGTCCCACAGCGGGTCGAGTTGTTGCAGGGCCGCACGGGCTTCGGCCTCGGTGATGTCGTCGGCGTGGCCGCGCGCCGCCTTCCATGTGCCCGCTACGATCTCGGGCTCGCGGAACACGGCGCGAAGCTGGTCAATGACCGCCGCCTCGATCTCGCTTGCGGGTACGCGTCCGACGGGGCAGGATCCGGCGCCGTGCTTCAGCACAGTCTGGCTGACATAGTAGCGGTAGAGCCTGACGCCCTTGCGCGTATGGGTCGGCGAAAACGCGGCGCCATCGGGACCGAAGAGCAGTCCCTTCAGCAGCGCGGGCGTGTCGGCGCGAGTCCGGGCAGCGCGCTTGCGGGGCTCTCCTGCAGGATCGCATGGACGTGGTCCCATGTCTCGCGGTCGATGATGGCGTCGTGCTCGCCGGGATAGCTTTCGCCCTTGTGGACCGCCTCGCCGATGTAGGCTCGGTTGCTGAGCATCCGGTAGATGTATTTCTTGTCGATCCGGTTGCCGCGCGGCGTGCGGATGCCGCGTGCGCCGACCTCTCGAGCCAGTTCCGTGCAGGACCCGATTTCGAGGAAGCGAGCGAAGATCCAGCGCACATGCGTGGCGCGTTCCTCGTCGACCACCAGCTTCCGGTTCTCCATTCGGTAGCCGTGGGGCGGCACGCCCCCCATCCACATGCCCTTTTTCCGGCTGGCGGCGACCTTGTCGCGGATACGCTCGGCGGTGACCTCCCGCTCGAACTGGGCGAAGGAAAGCAGGATGTTCAGCGTCAGCCGCCCCATGGAGGTGGTCGTGTTGAAGGACCGCGTAACCGAGACGAAGGTCACACCGTTGCGGTCGAACACTTCCACCAGCTTGGCGAAGTCGGCCAGCGAGCGGCTGAGGCGGTCGATCTTGTAGACCACCACCACGTCGACAAGCCCGTCCTCGATATCCGCCATGAGCTGACGCAGGCCGGGACGCTCCAGCGTGCCGCCCGAGATGCCACTATCGTCTGATCGCGGACCAGCACCCAGCCCTCGGACCGCTGGCTGGCGATGAAGGCCTCGCAAGCCTCCCGCTGAGCGTGGAGCGAGTTGAACTCCTGCTCCAGCCCTTCCTCGGAGGATTTGCGTGTGTAGACGGCGCAGCGCAGTTTCCGGACAATCGGTTTGGTCATGCGCTCCTCCGATGGTTCTTGAGGCCGAAAAACACCCACCCGTTCCAGCGGGTACCGGTGATCGCGCGGGCGATGGCGGACAGCGACTTGTAGGGCCGCCCCTGCCATTCGAAGCCATCGGCGGTGACGGTGACGATCTGCTCGACGCCCTGCCATTCGCGCAGCAGCCGCGTGCCGGTGATCGGGCGTTCGCGATCGGCGCGGATGCTGCGCTTCTTGATATCGCCGCCGTCCAGTTCCTCGCCCAGCCGCTCAAGGCGCCGGATCGTCTCCGGCTTCAGCCCGCCATAGGCGAGTTCCTGGATGCGATAGGCGATGCGGCTTTCGAGATAGCGGCGGTTGAACGGCGGCGGCTCGCTGTCGAACAGGTCGCGCCACTGTTGCTTCAGGTCGGGCGTCGGCGTGGTCTTGAGCGCGGCCAAGCGCGCGGGGATGGGAGCGGGCTTGTTCATGCATTTCTCCGCTGAGTTGGAGTTGCATGACGGCATTCGTCGGGCGGATAGTGTAGGCAACGTTCTCCTGTATCGTCAGATACTTCGCCCATCTCCCGCATCCGCAATCGAACCAGCCCGAGCGCCAGCAGACCGCACAGCTCGGCGCAGCGCTCTGCGGGAGCCATCCGGTCGGGCGGCAGTGGGTTGGGGCGTTTCATGCGGGCCTCGGAGTGGTCGTCTCCTCTGGCCTCTACTCATCGTGATTGCGAACCGTCCCAGCGCAGGCGCCGCGTGCGCGATTGCCTCGCGCCTCCGACTCGACTCCCGGTTGTGGCCGCTGGTAGAACAATCGCAGAACACCGGGCCTGGAGCGGCGGAGATTCGCCCGTCAGGACCGCGTCGCCGGCGACGCACGGCGTCGAACATCGCGAAGCATTTCACCCATCCAGCGGCTGGAAAAGGAGCGCCATGGGAAAGAGGATCAGGAATTTCGTCGATCGCGCGTTTTTGAGGACCGTCGATCTCGGTCTGTTGCATCGCCTTCTGGCGCCGCATCTTGGGCAGATCGGGTTCGACTGGGCGGCCCTGCCCGAGGACGAAAAGAAGCGGCGCGAGGCGATCTTCGATCTCTTTGCCAGGGGCGGATGTCAGCTTCGCGCCGAAGCTCCAGTTCGCGCTCTACAACATCTCTACCCTGTCGACGGATGCCGGCGCCCGCATCATCCAGGTCCGGCGAGGCGGGCGTCGACGTACTGGCCGGCGCCGCGCCGGACGATGAACGGTTCACGCCGCGCTACATCGCGCTCGTCACCTGGCTCGATCATCAACTGATCTTTGATCGCGCGCTGAGCGCCGCCG
Source organism: Amaricoccus sp. W119 (assembly GCF_047275745.1). NCBI lineage: Bacteria > Pseudomonadati > Pseudomonadota > Alphaproteobacteria > Rhodobacterales > Paracoccaceae > Amaricoccus > Amaricoccus sp. W119. The sequence continues at coordinate 2,960 of NZ_JBKQWU010000090.1, forward strand.
CCTTTCTCGTGCATTCGTCGAAGCTGGAGCGCGATGCCGATCGGGAGGACGTCGAGCCGCGCCATCATGAGGAAGGCGTGCAGGCGGACTTCGCCGAGGGCGCTTCACTTCGCGAGCCGGTACAACGGCCACTATTGCGACGTGCGATGGTTCGACGAGGACGACCTCGTGAAGGTGCTCGTGCTGCGCGGCGCCAAGCCCGACACGAAGAACGTGGACGACAAGGGCGTCGAGGACACGGTGACGTTCCGCGAGATCGTGCAGTCGACGATCGAGTACGACCGCGGCCGCGGCTCGATCACCGTGGGCTCCAAGTCCATGACGGATGCCAGGAAGCTCGTGAAACTCTTCGGCGGGCACGTCCTCGGTCTTCGAGGCCTCCGCGAAACAGGAACTTTACACGCTCGCGCCGCTGCGGGACCGAGGCGCGGGTTTCCGGTTCCGCTTCGACCCCGAAGGCGACATCACGCATGTCGTCCTGCGCGAGGTGCGGATCGACGAGGCGCAGCCGACGACGACAGGCAGACTGCGCCGGTCGCCCTGGCTGATGACCCTTCGCGATTCCGACAATGCCCTGCGCCGGCTGTCTGAAATCGCCTCGGACATCGACATCGCCGACGTGCGGATCGTACACGCCAAGATCGACGTCACCATCGAGGTCGGGGACAGCGAGATCGTGGTGCCGGTGACGGTCCGGCCGCCGCGGATGCTCAGCATGCGCGACCACTCGCATGAGCGCCTGATCCTCGACATGCTGGAAGAGAATGACATTCGCAGAACCGGTCGATCTGATCCGCTTGCTGTTGCGGCAGAGTGATCGCCATCCGATCCGCGCCGTCGGCGCCGAAGACCTGCAGCCCTACGACCCCCATCCCGTCCGACGGCTGAAGACGCTCGGCATCCTGATCGAACGCGTCGACCAGCGCGACGAAGGCGATGCGGTCCTCGCTATCGACGACGGCGCCTTGATCGAGATCGATACCGAGACCGGGGAGTGTTCGCGTCTGCCGGACGCCCACGACATCCAGCTGTGCGACATCGACCTTGAGGCTGTCTGCCGTCAGCTGCGCGCGCAATCCGATCTGACGGGGCCAGGACCGGCGCGGCTGTCGCCCCGCCTCTGGCGACTTGGCCGGCACCAGCGAAAGGATCGGGCGGTGGAGGTATGCCTCGTCCGGCAAATGCGAGGCGGAACCGCGCAGGAGATCGTCGACCATGCGCGTGGCGCGATCGACACCGAGACCCCGGTCGCGCTGATCGCGCTCTCGCCCGTCGAAGTGCCGACGCCGCTGGCCCGCCAACTGAACGGTCCGAGGATGACCGTGACATGCATCGAGGATCATCTTGGCGCCGATTCGGCACGGCCCTTCGCGCTGGATCTGACCCGCCTGCGTCTTCCGGTGTGTTCGGCCGAGACCGCAGCCCGCTTGAGCATCGACCGTGTCGGGCGCCGCGTGACCTTCGATGCCGTAGAACTGGCTGTAGAGCCGCGCGACTTCGACATGTTCGTTCTACTCGCTGAGGAAGCCGCTGGCGGCGGCGGTTGGGTGCAACGGGACACGATCTCGACGACGCTGCAGTCGGCCACGGGGCGTCCGGGCAATCCCGAACAGGCCGACCGGTCGATCAACCGGCTGCGCGACCTGTTCCGGAAGAACGGTCGCCTGGCAGCGGTTCCCCAGAACGGCTTCATCGAGACAAAACCGAAGGTTGGCTACCGTCTCACTCTCGCCACGTCCGAGATCGGGTTCATGGCATAGACCCGTTCTCCGGCGCCGGGAGGTTTTCGGGAGGTTTTCGGGAGAAGCCCGAGAGATAAATAGTTTCAGCAGGTTGCATCTTCGGCTGGTCATCAGAAACGACCAGGACCGAACGACATGCACCCGCCGATTACCCCCGCCGACCTTTCCACGCTGATCGCTGAAGCGGATGCCGCCGCGCGCCGCGTGCGCCGCAAGCTGGTTCTGCCCGCCGCCGATCATGACGATCTCCGCCAGGACCTGCTCGTCGACCTGATCTGCCGGCTGCCTGGCTTCGCCGCGCGGCGCGGCAGCATCGGCGCCTTCGCCAACATCGTTCTGCGCAACCAGTCCTCGCGGATCGCCATCCGCCATCACCGCCAGCGCCGGGCGCAGGGTGGGTCGCTGCTCTCGCTCGAGGTGCCGCTGGCCGGCGCGCGCGAGCCGGTCGGCGACACGCTGACCGAGGACGACGGGCTTGCCGCCTGGCACGGCCAGACCTGCTGCGCCGCTGCTGTCACCGAACTTTGCCACGCCATCGAAACCGCCCTCGCACGGCTCCCGGCCGAGGATCGCCGCTTCTGCGCGGCGCTGGCGCATCGCCCCGTGACCGCGCTTGCGGCCGAGGGGTTCGGGAGCCGGTCCGTGCTCTACCGCCGCCTTGGCGATCTCCGTCACGTCCTCACCGCACACGGTCTCGGTCCCGGCTGGGACGATCTCGCGGCGGCCTGAGTAGAGGCGAAAGGAGGAGATCATGTTCATGGGCACCACCCCCTTCACCACGGTCCGCGCCGCCGACCGCTCACCGAGATCGAGTTCTGCGCCTGGGTGGCACAGGCCGTGCCGGGCGACCGGCTCGAATACCATCGCGGCTTTCTGGTTCTCGACATCTTCCCGATATTCGCCCGGCTCCCGGATCAGCAGCGGGCGGAACTGGCCCGCCTCGGATCGCGCGCGTTCTGGACCGCGGAACAGGGCCTCGTGCACCTGGAGCAGGAGCGCACGGGCCCCGACCAGTTCGCCTACATCGCCGTCGCCCGCCCCAAACCGAAGCCGCGGGCGCCGATCCGGCAAGAAATGCGCGGTCCCCGACTGCGGGGCCGAACTCGCCATCGGGACGAGATCCGGCGTCTGCGGGAGACACAACCACGCCCGAGGCTACTGCCGGTGCGGGACATGCAATGCTAAGGAGAGGGCGAAGGATGGAGGGAGACGTGGCCGAGCCGAGAGTGAATAGCCAAGCCGCCCGCCTGGAGAGCTTCCTCCGGGCGGCCACGCGCGCCGGCTTGACGGTCTACGGCGTCGAGATCGGCAAGCGCGGCCTGCGAATCTTGACTCAGCCGGGCGAGCTCCCGCCGCCGAAGATGGCGAGAGCGACGTGGATCGCTCGCTGAGGAAGAACGCATGAGCTATGTGCGCCTGCGCGGCGTGAAGAAGGTCAAGAAACGCCTCGCATCCGGGGCTATCCTCGAAATCCACTATGCGTTCATCGGGGGACCAGTGATCTGGCGCTCCGATAGCGCCTATGCCGTGGGATCGCCGCCGTATCTGGCGGCCTACGAGAAAGCCCACGGTATCGAGGACGCGAGCGCGCCGGCCAAACTGACCGTGCGCGACATGATGCGCCGGTTCTCGGAGACGCCCGGCTACAAGGCGCTGAGCCCATCCTATCAGCGCGACCTCCGGTGGGCGTTCGGCAAGATTGATGAGAAATTCGGGACCGCTCCCGCGGCGGTGTTCGACCGGCCCGAGATCCGCAAGATGGTCCGAGACTGGCGCGGGCAGTTCAAGCCGCGCGACGCGGATCGCGCCCGGCAGGCGCTGACCAAGCTCGTCAAATGGGCGATCGAGGAAGACATTCTGACCGTCAACCGGATTTCCGGTATGAAAAGCGCCTACGCGGCCGACCGGCACGAACTGATTTGGGTGGACGACGAGATCGAGGCGGCGGTCAAGCTCGCCTCTCCCGAAGTCGCGGCGGCGATCGTGCTCTGGTCCGAAACGGGGATGCGCCCCGGCGACCTGTGCCGCGCGACGAGCGCGGACATTCTGCCCTGCGGCAAGCTGCTGCGGGTCCGCACGAGCAAGCGCGGCCGATGGGCCATCATCCCGATCTCGGACGCGGCGGCCGCGGTGATCGACGCGCGCCCTGAGGGGCAGGCGCATCTGATCCGGCCAGCGCGCGCGGCGAGCTGGTCGCGGGATCATCTCTCCAAGAGCATCAAGGCGGCGGCGCGCGCGGCGAAGATCCGCGAGGAACTGCACCCCTATGACCTCCGGGGCAGCGCGGTGACGCGGCTCGTGCTCGCGGGCGTGGGCGTGGCCGATCTGGCGCTCATCATGGGCTGGAAGTCCGAGACGGCGGCCAAGATGATCGGCATTTACGCCTCGCTGGACCCGCGCCGGGCCGAGGGTGTGAGGGTGGAGATGAACCGGAAAAAGGCAGCCGGGTTGCGGCTCGTCGTGGGCTGAATCGAGAACCATTTTGGAAACTGCCTGGAAACCGCGATTTTCGTCACTTCAAGAAAATCGGCTAAGTCCTTGGTGGAGGGGGCTGGATTCGAACCAGCGTAGGGTTTCCCCGACGGATTTACAGTCCGTTGCATTTGACCGCTCTGCCACCCCTCCATGGATGCCGCGGGAGCGGGCTCCCGTCGCGGTGGGGGCCAAATAGGCCAGCGACGCGGGAGCGTCAACAGGGAAACGTGGCCCGCGCGGTCGTGAAGTCGCCGCCCGGCCCGGCAATCCGGTGGCGGTGGGCGCCGATGCCATGGGGAGTGGCGGGGTGACCCGTATTGGCGCTCCTGTGATGAACCCGGTCCATGGAGGTGGCCCCCGAGATCCGGACACCGCCCCAAGCTTGCCGGCACGAGGCTTCAGGCGCCCGGCTGTCTCGTGAGATGGTCTGCCGCCTGAGAAGTGGTCCTCCCTGAGGTGGGCTTTCGAAAAGCACGATCCCGAGGAGATCGTCGCGAGGCTGAGGCAGGTCGACGTGCTGTTGTCGCAGGGTCGGCCGGCCGCGGAAGCGATGCGCGTGATCGGCGTGACGCGGTTCACGTGCTATCGCTGGCGCAAGGAGTTCGGTGGTCTGAAGAACGACCAGGTCAAACGCCTCAAGGATCTGGAGAAGGAGAACGAGCGACTCCACGGGCGGTCTCCGACCTGACGTTGGAGAATCTGATCCCGTGGGAAGCCGCCTCGGGAAACTACTGAGCCCGCCGCCGCCGCGTCGACCACGTCAGGACGAAGTTCAGCGGCGAGCCTTGTCGCACCACTGATGGGGGTGATCGTCCCGATCCCGGGCACGCTGGCAAGACGGCGCGCGAGCGGGTCTCCCGCCTGCGCGGACTCGACCCGCGCGGTCACGGTGGCGATCCGATCGTGCGTATCGCGCAGCTGATCGGCTAGCAGCGCGAGCGCGGGCCACGCCGCCTCGGGCGCCTTCTCGACTGTGGCGAGCAGACGGTCGATGCTGTGGATTCCCTTCGCGATGACGATGCCGAATTCCGCGAGATGCGCCCTGTATAAGTCAGCACTTGATCTGACAGACGATGTCCTGAAGCTGAGGTGAGAGCCGGGGCCGGGCGTGGAGCGGTTGGGGTGGCGAAACGCCCGGCTTCGGCGTTTGGAGGGA
>NZ_JBKQWU010000091.1:0-8300 GCF_047275745.1 Amaricoccus sp. W119
CGACGGCCGCCATCAGTGATGATCTCTATCTCAGACATAAGCACGTGCTCAGGCATATGCCTAAGCCTCCATGGCTGTGCTCAAGTGTCCGGTCGAAACGGGGGCCAATTCAGTCCCTTGTGTGAGTGATGTTGCCGACGGGGTCGTAGGTGTAGTGCAGGTTCTGCACGCCACAGGCCTTGCCTCGAGGCGGGGTGTCGGGCGCCGCGATCGTGGGCGGCGGAGGAGTCGGGTTGTCGCAGTCGCCGGTGAAAGCTTCCCCGCGCCTTGTATAGAGATGCAGCAGCCGAAAGGTTTCCGGGTCGTAAGCGTAGCGCGTGGTGGTGCCGTTGCCGAGCTCGAGGCGGAGCTTCTGGCCCTTGGCGTTGTAAGTGATCCGCCTGATCGACTGCTGGCTGCGCTGAGCATCCCTGGTGAAGCTGACGCGCCCCTCGTCGGTCGACTTTGTCGCGCGTATATGCAGCCGCTCGGACACCAGCGCACCGCGCTGGTTGTACTTGGGCTCGAAGACCGCCACGCGGTTGGTGGCTCCCGGAGTCGTCTGCGCACCGTTCGCGCCGAAGGTGATGTCGCGGTGCCAGTTGTACAGGCGCGTCACCCGCCCGAGCGCGTCGTACTCGGTGATCTGCTGGAAGGATTCGTCTTCGAGCAAGCTGCCGCGATCCGTGACCTCCCATCTCACCACGCCCGCGGCGCCGTCGGCCTCGGGCTTGATCAGCGTTCGCGTGACGTGCGCAGGCTTGCCGGAGAGATCGATGCGCTTGACGGTGGAGAGGCCGCTGGAGTCCCAGTGCCTGACCGCCTGACCGATCAGGTTGCGCTCCTTTGCGTCAGCCAGATTCGCGGCGCCGTCGGGCTGGTCGGTGTCGCAGTAGTCGAATGCTTCGACCAGGGCCGCCGCCTCGGCACCCACCTTGAGCCACTGGCTGATCGGGCGATGCAACTCGTCGTACTCCGTGTGGAACATGCGCGGCTGCGCCGCGGAGCCGGGACCCCTGTCGTTCACGTCCCAGGCGAGCATGGGCTTGCCGGCGGCGTCCATCAGCATCCAGCGGTCGCCCGCGTCCATGCTGTGCTGGAACAGCAGATTGCCGGCGATGTCATAGCTGGGAGCGCTGTAGACGCGTCCACCCGTGGTGGGATCGAGGCGATATGGAATGTCATCGCCGGGATCGTTGTTGGCCTTGCAGGGCGTGATGTACTGCATCACCAGGTTGCCGCGGGCGTCGCGGATCCACAGCGGCTTGCCCTCGGCATCGAGCTTGGTGAAGGCGACGTGGAAGTCGTCTCGCCATGTGTCGTTGGCGTCGGGAGTTCGGTTGTGCGCGATGGCGACGACTTCGCGCCCGAGACTGTCGAGATGTATCTGTGACGGTGAATCTGCGTGCTTCTCTACCTGCTCGGCGGCGCGCGCACTCTCTGCATCGTTGAATTCGGCGAAGCGCGGATGAGTCGGGTCCCTCCGCCTCCTGTACCAATCGCTGCAATTTGCCGGCATAGTATCGAACGCAGTGTCATTCGCGTCGAAGGTCTTCACCTGCCAGGGAGAGAACTCGACGCGGCTGAATGTTCCATCCGGCTTTTCGGTTCGGACGAGGCGACCCCGAGAGTCGTAGTACATGACCGGCGTAACGCCGACCTCGCTCGTCGCCTCCGGTTTGTCGAAGCGGTGCTCGGCCGCGCTGAAATAGGGCTCGTATTGTTTAACCGGGTTGCCCTTGTTGTTGAAGATCGTCTTTGCGCTGGCGATCCAGCGCAGCGGAGGGTTGGGCGGGCTGCTCTCGGGATCAGGCTCGGCCTGCGCCTTTTTCATGAGAACGTTGCCGCCGCCATCCGAATATTCGATCGAGACTTGGATCTTGGTCCTCTGGCCAGCGAGTTGGGCCACATGCCGTTCGCGCTGAATCGCGCATGCGGCCGGGGGCCGCACTTCCCACGCGACTGTTCCGGTCGCATCCACTACCTGGCCGAGGTGATAAACGAACCTCGAAGTCGCTTGGCCAAGCCAACGCCTAGGGTCGGTTTCGGCGTATGGCTCCAGACCCATGAAGCGCGCGACTTCCGACGGAATCGGGTCGAGGAGACCCGGTGTCAGACCCGTCAGTGAATCACCGCTCTTCTCCAAGGCCACAGCAACGGGCATGCCAAGGATGTCAAAGGCGGCACGCGTGACATTGCCATTGGCGTCCCGCACCGTCCGCGGCGCCAGCACGCGGAAATCAAACTCCACAACTCTTAGCTCGTTGCTGCGGGCGTCCCTGGTCGACTCGATGTAGAGGTCGCGCGGGTCGAAGGCGATCTCGCTAACATTGCCGAAGGAATCCTCGTAGTGCTCGGGCAGGAAGAAGTGTTGCGCAGCATCCGCCGCAAACCCCGCGACGCCGGAGCGCGTCCAGAATTGGCCGGTCGTGTCGATCGGATGAAACCGGTCAGCCAGGTCGCTTCCGCTGAGATATCCGCTCGTGGTGGCCGATGCGAGCTTCTGCTCCGCGGAACTGACGACGATCGTTTCAGAGAGCTTAGCGCCGAAGACAGCACCAAGCAGCGTTTCAGTTAGCGCCAGCTTGTAGTCCTCATATTTCAGCCCGCGCGGTCCATGCTTGCCGAAATCGAGTGGTATTGTGGGCGCCAGCGTGCCGCTGGCGTCATCGAAATACAGCGTGCGGACATGCTCCACCAGCCGCTTCTCCGCTGGTGGAGGGTCGCTGACTCGATCCGGTTGCTGGTGATACTGAAGCGAGCCAACGGCCCTGCCGCGGGCCTGATAGCGTTCGCTCAAGCGGTAAGCGCGAAGCTCGTCGATCGAGAAATAGCGGTCGTCTCGCAGATCGGCGGTGGAGGCGTCGCTCGCATCCCTGGTCGCGATCCCGGTAAGTTCGTAGGTTTGAACTTCGCACGGCAGAGGCAGGCGGTGGCTGTCAGCCACGATGCCGCTGCCCTCGAGTTCGTCCGTGTACCGCGTTTCCGTGTAGGCGATGTGCAGTTCGCTCTGCACATTCCTGATGAGACTCACCGTCTGCGAGTTCAACGCCGCATCATCGAAGAGCACGAAGCGCGGATAACCGATCGCTACCGACTGGAGCACATGGCCGAATTGGTCTATGCGCAGGTTCAGCGTGTGGGATACCCGCGGATCGGGCACTACTTGCGCCGTGCGCAGATCCAGCTCGTAGTGATAGGCAATCGCTTCGCTTTCGGTGACAAGGAAGACTGTGTGGCGGTTGCCGCCGCGCGGCTGCAAGCGGTCGATGTGGCAGTTATGATAGGCCGTCGAAAACAGCTTCACAGGTTTTTGGACGCCATCGCGCAGCGCATCGACATCGAGCTCGTAGATCTCCTGGCGCAACGGCATGCCCTTGCATGCTCGCAGAGCCTCGCGCCACTCCGCAGTCGTGAGGTCCAAGTCAGCGAGGTCCGGCTCAGGAAGCGTGTTTTCCTGAAAGGCTCCAAGCACGTCCGTGGTTTGCGGGTGGAGAGCCTCGAACCAGTTCGGAAAATACTCATTCGCATATAGCGTAAGCACGCGTCCTTGATCGATGAGGGCACCAGTGTGGAACCAAGTCACAGTCTTGATGGGTGGCTGGTAGAGTTCGTGCTCGGGCGTGATGTAGGGGCTCTCGGCGTTACCGGCGGAGAACTTGCCGTAGTTCTCAGTATCGATCTGCTCGACGCGACCGAAACCGCGGAACTCGCGCTCGACGCCGTCGAAGTAGCCATGGTGGTAGCTGTAGGTGGTTGAGAACGTCGTTCCGCGCCACTTGTCAGTAACGGTGACGCGTTCGACCACATTAACGGGAAAGGGCAGCCGCGTGATCCAGGGCCTGCCGTCGCGCTTGTCCTGCAAATAGAATTTCGTGGACGGCGCATAGAGGACGTCGGTCGTTGCTCCCAGGTTGTTCCTGACCTTGACGAGCAGATGCGGCTTGTCCTTGCCCATCAGGTTCACGTAGCGCATCGGCCGGGGCGCATCGCCAAGCAGCTGAGAGGACCAAACCAGGCAGGCGGTGCCGTTCCCCAGCAGGTCGACGGGCACGATGCTCACCAAGTCGTCGATGCGCGGAAACACGTTCAGCGTGTTCGGCTTGCTCCAACCGTTGCCCGACTGGTTGAAGTACAGGCGCACCCCATTGCGGTGCAGGTAGATGATGTCGGTGGTGCCGCTACCATCGATGTCGGCAAGTCGCAGGCGCTTCTGGTCAAACTGGTCCGGATGATCGAACCAGGGCGCGTTGTCCATTGTCACTTTGGCGCCGAACCGGCCATAGCCGAGGTTCGGCCAGTAGCAGGCGTCGCCGTTTCGGATGCGCACGATGTCGGTGAGGCCATCACCCGAGAGATCAGCAAGGTAGATCGACTGCGTGCCGTCGGCGAAAACGATGCGCGGACCTTCTTCCTCGTTGAGCGACTGCGCAACACGGCGGGCCGGGCCGAAGCCGTCTTCGGCGAGCGAAGTATGCCAGACGATGGCGTCGTCTTCGGTGATGAGAACATCGGCGTGGCCGTCGCCGTCTAGATCTACGAACTTGAGGTTGGGATCACGCAGGTCGCGGTTCAGGCGCGAGGTGAAGGGGCGGAAGGGCCACCAGCCTTCGGCATCGTCGTGCTCGTATAGGCCGGAGGCAGGGCCTTCCATAACAACGACATCGGGTTGCCCGTCGCCACCAAGGTCCATAAACTCTGCCCCGCCGCTCACGGAAACATTCGGCTTTAGGGCCACAGTCTCGAGAGGGCCAAACTTAGCCCTGATCTCCTCGTTGCCTTCGGCTTGATTGTCAGAGATTGGGCTCCAGTTGCGCTTGTAGTACCAGGCCCCGGCCTGCTCCGTGAGTATGCCGGGGATGCCCTCGCCATGCAGGTCGTTCCAGCGATAGGCCGAACCGTCCAATCCGACCGGGAGGTGCTCAAGGCTCGCCGGATCAACGTCATGAACCTGATCCTGAACGACGACCGGGCTGTACGTGAATTCGACCGGCGGCATCTCGCGCTTCCGGTAACCGCTGCCGTGGCGCTGGTAGGCAACGTTGCTCACCGCGCGGAGGACCGTGTAGTTCGGGCTCGGGTCCCTCCCTTCCTGCTCGTGGGCATAGGTCAGGTCGGTCGAACGCACCAGGCCGTCGTAGCCTTCCTGTCCGTCTGGTCCATTGGTGTCAGGGATATGGTGGAACATCAGGATGCGCTGGCAGAGCCGCGTCGTTCGCACCTCGAAGCCGGAGCGGTAGGACGAGAACGGATCGGCGCGAAACTCCCACTCGCGGGCGCCATCCTCTCCGTCGTTCGGGGCGGGTGCCGAAGGGTCATGCTCGCCGTAGTCGAACACGACCTCGAACAGCCACTCTACCGTGGGGTCTGCCGCGGCGGAGAGGGAGCGGTCGAGGAGCGGTGTACGGTTGCCGTAGCGGATGAACTTGGGAAACCGGTTGACACGTCGTCCCGCGTCGTCGCGCCCGCCCCGGTTGCGCTCATGCGCCTTAGAAGGATCGACGCCGTAACCGTCTTCCGACTTATATCCGTAGACCATCGCGTTGCCTTTGTCGTCGCGGGTCTCACAGATCAACCAGCTGAAGATGCGAGCGGAATCGCTTGGATCTGCGATCCGCGAGTCCTCGTCCCTGCCGTAAATTGTGAGGATGTTGTCTCTTGAAATCGATCGCCAATGGACGTTGCCGTCTCTGCCAGTCCAGCGCTCTATTCGCGCGAAAAGGCCCTCGATGCGTGGCCGATAGCGGCGGACGCGGTAGTCGTTGCGGTCGTCTTCTTGGATGACTAGGCGGCCCGTTGAGTCGCGCCAGAATCCATCTGAGCCGAGCGAGTGATCCGGGTGACGGGCAATCCAGCTGTCGTCGGCGTCCTGCCGATAGACAGGCACGAGGTCCTCGGCGCCCGAGAGAATAAAGGTATCGGAGTCGATCACATCTAGATATCGCGGCAGCCCCTTCTCGGTCTTCCGCGTGATGGCGGGCATCGAAAGCGACCAACCGAAACCGAACGGGCCATTGCCGGCGCCGGAATCGTAGGACAGCGATAGCTGGGGCCCAAAGCCTGAACGGCCTGGGCTGGTAGCGATAGGCACCGACATGGAGCCCGTGCCGGTGACCGGGTTGGCTGCGAACTTCTCTCCGATTCCGCGAATGGCGCCGCCGCCCTTCGGAAGCGTGATCGAAGGAGCTCTCCCCGCCCCACTGCTGAAGGGCAATGCCTCCTTCTCAGCCGAATGCGGCCGATCTTCCAAAACCGCCCCTCGCGCCCAATCGTTGATGAGCGAAGTCGAATCAATAGGTTATTCTAAAGCATACCACTTCCGGGTACAGGGGGCTACTTCCGAGCGCCCAAATATACTCTCATACACGATCACTATGAAACGATTTATGAGATATTCGACTAATTACACAGAAATGTGGGTCGGAAGCGCGCAGTACGATCGTATTGGCATGCCAACTCGCGCCGAAGTCTGGCATTCGAGAGTGGAGTCGCGCGAAAGAAATGGTCGGCGCCGCCTCGCGGATCACCGATCACGGGCGCAGTAGGATCGGACGACGCCTACGGCTGCTCGCTGGTCCAGCTGCTTCCCGGCGCCGGACCCGGCCGGGGGTGGCGGCGACGCGTGCAGTGGGGCCGGGGATCACCGCCGCCCTAGCTAATTTCCAGTCAGGGTCGCACGCGCCACAGCCTTTTCGGTCTCGACGTAGACGCCCGAGCAGTCGAAGGCGACTGCGGCTGCCGTCACGCCATTGTTCATGAAGAGCCGGGGCGCGAGGAACTGGGTCGCCGCCGGCAGGTCAGCGGTCACCTCCTGCTCGAAGACCGCGCCGCTGACCTCGTCGACTACGCGCACCCACACGGACGAAGCATTTGGCACCGCTGCGATCGTCAGCATCAGCACGCCCCCGTGGCGTTGGCGAAGCTCGCTGTTAGTGCCGGCCGTATTCTCCCCAAAAGCGCCGTTTGAAAATTCCCCAGTTTTCCGGGTTTGAGCGCCAACCTGCCGGGGGCATGCCCCCGGCAGGTTGGCAGCGGCCAGAACACAGCCCCTGATCGAGCCGACCGGGACGGGAGGCGCGCGGGTGGTGAGACTTGGGGAAGTTGTCATGATCCATGACCTGAAACGGCAAGGGCTTTCGATCTCCGCCATCGCGCGCAAGCTCGGCCTTGATCGCAAGACGGTGCGCAAGCATCTGGACGCGGGCGTCGTCGCGCCGAGCTACGGCCCGCGCGAGCCGCGCCCCCGGCTGATCGAAGCCTTCGAGCCGTACCTGCGCGACCGTGTTCTCGCCTTCCCGGACCTGTCCGGCCGCCGGCTCCTGCGAGAGATCCGGGGCATGGGCTATGGCGGCGGCTACACCGCCGTCACCGACTATCTGCGCGATGTCCGTCCCGCCAGGACGAAACCGTTCGAGCGCCGCTTCGAGACCCCGGCGGGCCGGCAGGCGCAGGTCGACTTCGCGCAGTTCCGGGTCGAATTCGCCGATGAGCCCGGCGTGGTGCGCATCGTCTGGCTCTTCACGATGGTGCTCGGGCACAGCCGTTGGCTCTGGGGTCGGTTCTGCGCCACGCAGGATCTCCAGACGGTGATGCGCTGCCACATCGACGCCTTCGCCGCCATGGGCGGCGCACCCTCGGAGTTGCTCTACGACCGGATGAAGACGGCGGTGATCGGCGAGAACGCCGAGGGCGTGATCACATACAACAGTTCGCTGGTGGCGCTGCTGACCCATTACGGGGCGTTGCCCCGGGCTTGCCGGCCGTTTCGGGCAAAGACGAAAGGTAAGGTCGAGCGACCCTACCGCTACGTCCGGCAGGACTTCTTCCTCGCGCGCACCTTCCGGAACATGGATGACCTGAATGCCCAGTTCGAGGACTGGCGCGCCACCATCGCCAACCCGCGCCGCCACGCGACGACGCAGCGGATCGTGGACGAGCACTTCGCCGAGGAACAGCCGCGTCTGATCGCCTTGCCCGCGATCCCCTACAGCGCGGTGCTGACGGTGGAGCGCCGGGTGAGCCACGAGGGCATGGTCTCGGTCGGGGGCAATCTCTACAGCGTGCCGGACGCCACCCGCAAACGCGTGGTCGAGGTCCAGAACCATCCTCGGGAAATCCGCATCTTCGAGGACAGGCGGCTGATCGCCGTCCACCCCGTGATGGACGGCAAGAACCAGCGCCGGGTCGATCCGGACCATCGCAAGATCGTACCGCCGAGGCCCCCGGAGCTCCCGATGTCAGCGGCGCCGGGACGGCCAAGGGATGTCGGGCGAAGGCCACTGTCGTTCTATGACGCCGTGGCCAGGCGCCTGGCCGCCGGC
>NZ_JBKQWU010000092.1:0-7975 GCF_047275745.1 Amaricoccus sp. W119
CCTCGGCGGCCGCGCCGCGCGGGTGACCCGGTTCCACACCTATCTCGATGGCGACGACCGGACCCGGACGCGGGCCTATGTCTGCGACATCGAGCCCCTCGGCGCGGAGGAAACCCGGGCCCCCGATGGCCGCGTGATCGCGGGCCTCATGGTCCGCGAGACCTGCCACAACCCGGAGCGGGATTTCACGAACCTGCACCTGCTCGGCAACGGGCGGATCGTGCGAAGCCTTCAATTCATCAGCGATCGGGCCGGCCGGGCGCAGATCCTGTTCCCACCCTCCCGCGGCCCCCTGGAGATGCAATGAGATACGCAGCCATTACGAGCCTGATGCTTTTCATGAGCGGATGCGGGATCGTCTATCACAGCCCCGACATCCGCGAGGGGCCGGTCGGCGGCGGCAAGATCCGCGTCGTCGAGGTGACGCCCGAGACCGTCATGATCGCCAACCGTCATCCTTATGCGCCGCGGCGTCTGCCGGCGGCCTTCGCCCCGGCCTCCGGCTCCGGGCGCTATGGCATGGAGGCGGCGCCCGCGCCCGTCTACCTGCCCGAGAACCGGCCCGAGGATCTCGTGACCCGGCTTCCCCCGCCGGTGCCGACCGAGCCCTACCGGATCGGCGTCGGCGACGTTGTGGTGCTCGCGACCAAGAGCGTCGGCACGACGGTGGAGGAACTGACGGGCCTGCTCGCGGCCGAGAACCGCCGCCAGGGCTATACCGTGCAGGACGACGGCTCGATCGCGATTCCGGACGTGGGCCGGGTCCGCATCGCCGAGATGACGCTGGAGGAAGCCGAGGGCATCCTGTTCCAGCGCCTGCTCGAACGCCAGATCGACCCCTCCTTCAGCCTCGAGATCGCCGAATTCAACGCGCGCAAGGCCGCGGTCGGCGGCGCCGTGGTGGCGCCCGGCGTGGCGCCGATCACGCTCGTTCCGCTGAACCTCGACACCGCGATCACCGCCGTCGGCGGCATCGACGCGGCCGACCGCGATTCCGCGGTGATCCGCATCTATCGCGACGGCGCGCTCTATCAGATCCCGGTCGCCGAATACCTGGTCAATCCGCGCTACCAGAAGGTCCGGCTCGCCGACGGCGACTCGGTCTTCGTCGATACAGAATACGACCTCGCCAAGGCGGCGGCCTATTTCGAGCAGCAGATCCGCCTCGCGGAGTTCCGGCAACAGAACCGGTCGAACGCGCTCCAGATCCTGTCGCAGGAGATCGAGCAGCAGCGTGGCGAACAGGAGACCTTCACCGCCCGCGTCGAATACGGCGCCGAGAAGCGGGACCACGTCTATCTGAGCGGCGAGGTCGCCAGGCAGGGTCGCTGGCCCCTGCCCTACGGCAATCCGGCGACGCTCTCCGACGCGCTCTATGACGGTGCCACGGGATCTTCCAACATCACCGGCAATCCCCGCGAGATCTACGTGCTGCGCGGCTCGGTCGATCCGCGCGAATTCGGCGCGGTGACGGCCTGGCACGTGGACGCGGGGTCAGGGGTGGGCATGATGATGATGACCCGGATGCAGCTTCGGCCCGACGATATCGTTTTCATCGCCGAACAGCCGGTCACCCGCTGGGATCGCGTCATCAAGCAGCTCTCGCCGAGCCTGATCAGCGTTCCGCTCGGCGAGGCGGTCAGGTAGATGCCGGGGGCCGGCGACGCGCCCGCGCCATTCGGCCGGCGCCGCCGACCGGCCCCACTCTCCCCTCGTCGTCATCCGAGGGTACCGGTTGCCGAAACGCCTCCACGCACGGAACGTGGGGGCGGCTCAGGACCGGTTCAGCCCAGGGGCCTGAACACGATGCAGACCGGGCTTCCGACCTGAACCGGCTCGCCGACGCGCCGGAGCGACCCGTTCGATCGGTCGATCTCGAAGGAGACGATGGAATCGGTGTCCTCGTTCGCCACCAGCAGGCGCTGGTAGTTCGGGTCGATGGCGAAGAACCGCGGCGTCTCGCCGCCGCTTTCCTGCCAGCCGGCATGCGCGAGCCGCCCCGTCCCCTCCTCGACGGCGAAGATCGCGATGCTGTCATGGCCGCGGTTCGAGGCATAGACGAAGCGGCCGTCCGGCGAGACCGCGATCTCGGCGGCGCGGCTGTTGTCCGTGAAAGTATCGGGCAAGGTGGTCAGGAGCTGGAACGGCGCGAGAACGCCGGTCGCCGGATCGAAGCGATAGGCCGTCACCGTGCTGTCGAGTTCGTTGACGACATAGGCGAGAGCGCCCGCGGGGTGGAAGGCGATATGTCTGGGCCCGGCGCCTTCGCGCGCGGCGACCGGTTCGGTCGCGGCGACGAGCTTGCCGGCCTCGGCGTCGATCTCGTAGGTGAAGACCACGTCGCGCCCCTTGTCTGGGACGGCGATGTACTTGCCCGACGGATCGAATTCGACCTGATGCGGCTTCGCGAAGGGCTGTTCCACCCGATGCGGCCCCGGCTCGCCTTCGAGCGACACGAGATCGATGACCGGGCCGAGCGAGCCGTCCTCCTCCCGCGTCAGCAGGGCGATGGTCGAGGTGATATGGTTCGCGACGACGACGAAGCGGTTGGTCGGGTCGATCGCGAGATGGACCGGGTTCTTGCCCTCGGTGCTCTGGCCGTTGATCCGGGTCAGTTCGCCGGTGGCCGCGTCGATCGAGAACGCGGTGATGTCGCTCAGATCGCCGTGGACCGTGTAGAGGAACCGGCCCGTCCGGTCGAAGGCGAGGAAGGACGGATTAACCAGATCGCCGACAAGCTGCACATGCGTCCAGGCGCCGGTCCCCGCATCGACGCGGTAGACGTTGAGCCCGTTTCCCCGCGCGTTGCGCTCCTTCGTCGTGCGGGCGCCGACATAGGCGATATAGGCGCCGACGGCCGGTTCGGTCCCCGCTCCAACGCCGGTTTCCCCTTCGGCCCGCGCCGCCATCGGCCGTGACAGGACCATCGGCGCGGCGAGCCCGCCGATCGCGAGCGCGCGCCCGAAATCCCGTCGCGACCACCGGCCGCCCAGCCCGCTTCCCACTCCGCTCTCCGCGTCGATCCGATCCCGCTCCACCCGCGTTCCTCCCCTGATGGACAGCCGCGATCCTTCACAGCCGGCACGCAGTCGCGCATTGCCCCGTGAACGGCCGCGTCGTTGATTCGCAGGGGTCATGTTATATTTCATCATTCCAAAATGCAATCATATGCGAACACGCGTTGCATTTTCGCTGTATGTCATACCAACATGCAATCCGCCGACACCTCGACACGGGGTCGAGCCGACGAGAAGGCAATCCTCGGGGGATTAGCCGCGGAGACATCGGAGCGCCA
Source organism: Amaricoccus sp. W119 (assembly GCF_047275745.1). Classification (NCBI taxonomy): domain Bacteria; kingdom Pseudomonadati; phylum Pseudomonadota; class Alphaproteobacteria; order Rhodobacterales; family Paracoccaceae; genus Amaricoccus; species Amaricoccus sp. W119. The sequence goes on from NZ_JBKQWU010000092.1 coordinate 3,296, forward strand.
CCGCCCCGGCGGACGACCGGCGGCACGGTGCTCGGCAGGCGCCGGCAGGCGGCGTCAGTGTCCGCCGCTCAGGACCAGCGTGCGTACCGGCAGGATGAGCGCCTGAAGCCGCAGGATCGCGGCGTGGACGAGACCGGTCGTGTCGATCGCATGCAGCGCGAAGGCGCGGAGCGCGCTGATATCCGGGTCCTGGAGGGCGTCGTGATTGGAGGTATAGGCGTTGGCGACGCAGCTCGCGCCCCGAGGCAGCCGGTCGAAGGCGCCTTCGTAGAGCGGCTCCATGATGACCGTGATCGTGCCCGGCTGGGCGAAGCCGCCGATGTCGCGCAACTGGTCGGTCGGGCGGATCTGGCCCGCCGCGATCACGTCCTGCACATCGGTGACGACGACCGGGATCACGCCGAAGGGCATGGCGGCGCAGGCGACCTCGCCGACCATGCCGACCTTGATCACCTGTGCCTCGATCTGGCCGAAACCGGCGGCGAGGCCGGTGACGCGGCGATCCGGGACGAGAATCCCGGCGGGACGCAGGATCGGGTTGACCACGTCGCCGGGACGGAGCGCGAACTGCTGCACGACGCCGCTGGTGCCCGCGACGACCAGCGTCTTGGAGAGCGCCACCTCCGCCTCGCGCAGCGCCGCCTCGGCGCTGGCCTTCTGCGCCGGCAGGCCGAAGTCGATCTGCGACTGCGCCGCCTCGCGCCCCGCGAGCGCGGCGTCCACGGCGCCCTGCGCGGTCTCGACGGCGACCTCCGCCCGATCGACATCGCGGCGGGCGATGGCGTTGGTGTCGCGCCGGAGCAGTTCGGCGCGGGTGTCGTATTCGTCCCGGGCCTGCCGGAGCGAGCCGCGCGCCTGGGTCAGACGCCCCTCGGCCTCGGCGAGCTGCGAGCGCGCCGTCACCATCGCGGCGTCCACCTCGGCGATCTTGCGCCGCGCCGTCTCGGCCGCCGCCTCCGGTCCGGCCGGGTCGAGCCGGAAGAGCGGCTGCCCCTCGGTCACGCGGTCGTTGATCTCGACATAGACCTCCGCGACGCGTCCGTTCGTCTCCGGCAGGATGGTGACCGTGCGGAACACCGACACCGCGCTCGAAGTCGAGGGATGGAAGTAGAAGATCGTCGTGATAAGCGAGATGGTCAGGATCACGCAGAGGGTGATCCCCCAACGCAACTCGTACCAGACGGAAAAGAGCGTGATCTCCCGGCCGAGGCGCTTGCCCTGGCCGAAGCGGCGGATGAGGAAGTCCGGCAGGACGGTGATCGCGGAACAGAGCAGCAGTTCGAGCATCTCAGGCGCGCTCCCCCGGCTTCGGCGGCGTCCCGTCGGGCCGGCCGGCGGGCTTCTCGAAATCGTCGGACAGGAGGTCGTTCCACGGGTTCGGCGGCGTCCCTTCCCGGTCGCGGCCGGAAAGCCGTTCGAGCGACAGCGCGATCGAATTGAGCGGCCGGCCGAAATCCGGCAGTTCCACGAGCGCGAGCAGGAGCGCCGCGATCCAGAAGGCGTTGTTGTGCGTGAAGAGCGCGAGCAGCCCCAGCACGGCGACGAACTGATACTGAACCTTGTTCGTGCGATGCGCCATGTGCTCCGGCAGGGCGTGGAGCCTGAGATACACCAGCCCGACGCTCAGGACCGTGACCAGGAGGAATACGAGCATCACGCTCATCAGCCAGTCGGACTGGCCGGGGGCGGTGACGAAGGCGGGCAGGTAGTGCGGCGCCGCGGGGTGCATCGCTGGCTGATCCATCGTTCGGCTCCTGAAACGGATGGAAGCGGCCCTAGACAACTCCTCGCCGGGTTTCAAGAGACAGCGCGTCACGGGCCCGGGAGCCCGGCGGCCTGGCCCAGAGCGGCACCGGGGAGGCGCCAGGGAGGCATCGGTGAGGCATGGGGGAGGCCCGGGAGGGCCGCCCCGCCCGTTCGCCGTTACTCGGCGAACGATATTTCGGACAGCCGGACCTCGCTGTTCGTCTTCAGGTCGGGCTTGTAGTCGATCCGGTCGCCGACCCGGACATAGCCGATCATGTGATACATCGGCACGTCCGCGATGATCTCGTCATGGACTTTCGCGAAGGCCTGCCCGAAGAGTTCGCAGCGCTCCTCGCCCGAGGTCGTCATCGCCTTCAGGATCAGCGCGTCGAGTTCCGGGTTCGCGACCGTCGAATACTGCCCCTCGCTCGTATACATGACCGGCACGGTGAAGCCCGCGTCGCCGGTGGAGTTGTCGTGCTGCTGCTGGAACAGCGTCGGGTTCCGGCCTTCGGGGAAGGGCTTGTCGAGATACTGCACCCAGGCCGAGGCTTCGAGCTGCTGGATCTCGACGTTCAGCCCGATCTCGGACCACATGCCCTGCATCGCCTCGACCGACTCGCCCGAATTGGGGAAGAAACCGCCGCGCGCGATGATGGTCAGCGGCGTCTCGACCGGCACGCCATCGGCCTTCGCCTCCTCGATCAGTTGCGCCGCCCGCTCGGGATCGTAGGTCCAGGGCTTGATCGCCTCGTTGAAGCCGCAGTTCCCGGGCGGCACCATCTGATTTGCACGCAGCACATCCGGCCCGAAGAGCGCCTCGCCCATCGCGTCCCAGTCGATCGCGATGTTGAGCGCCTCGCGCACCCGCACATCGTCGAGCGGCGGCATCTGCATGTCGAGACGCATCCGGGTGGTTTCCGAGTTGAGATAGGCGAAATCGGTGTCGGGATTGGTCGCGTCCTGCACCGCGATCGCCGGCGTCAGATCCGCCTCGCCGGTCGAGACCATGGCGGCGCGGATCGCCGAATCGGTGCGCCAGACGAAGGTCGCCCGTTCGACCGCCGGCGCCTCGCCCCAGTAATCCGGGTCCCGCGTCAGCACGACATGCTCGCTGTCGATCGTCTCGGGAACATAGGGGCCGGTTCCCACCGGCTCGTGCACCTCGGCGTCGAAGGTCATGTTGGGCGAGACGATCTGCACCGTGCCCATCAGCGTCGGCATGTGGGGCATCGGGATCTCGGACTTGATCGCCACCGTCAGCTCGTCCACGGCCGAGGGCGTCAGCGTGACATCGCCGAATTTCGAGCGGCTGTCGCAGGTGATATTGCGGTTCATGAGCCGGTTGATCGAATTGGCGACCGCCTCGGCGTTGAAGGGCGCGCCGTCCTGGAATTCGATCCCCTCGCGCAGCTTGAAATGCCAGGTCAGGTCATCGACCTGCTCCCATTCGGTCGCGAGATGCGGCTCGACCTCGCCGTTCTCGACATTGATGTCGGTCAGCGTCTCGGTGATGTTCATGTTGATGATCCGCCCGATGTCGGAGCGGATCGAGCGGCAGGGCTCGAGATTGCCCGGCTGTTCCGGAAGCACGATGGTGACATCCTGCGCGGCGGCGGTGCCCGGGACCGTGCCTGAGGCGAGGCCGAGCAGCATGGCGCCGATCGCGCCGGCCCCCCGTCTGGTTCCGATGGTCATGGTTCCTCCCCTTCTTCCGATCGTTGTCGTCGCGGGGCCCATCCGTGCTCTCCGGTCCGGGCCCGGACATTCGGGAAGGCGGATCGGCCCCGCGCGCAGAGGAAGCCGCATGTTTCCAGCTTTTTCAAGGGCCTGCCCGCCTCGCAGCCGGACTTTCGGACCTGTTCCCGCCGCCGTTCGGCGCGCGGCGCTGGCCGCCCGATCCGCCGCCACTCGCCTCAGAGGAAGCCGATCCACCGGCCGGCCAGAAGGATAGAGAGCCAGAGCAGCAGCGACACCGCCGCCCGTGCCCGCGTCGCGAGTGGCGGCGGGGTTCCGGCCCGAAGCGCCCGCCACCCCGCGCCATGGTGCTGAAGCGCGATGTTGACCGCTGCGAGGCCGATCAGCACGGCCTTCACCCGGAAGGCCGCGTTCGCGAGATACTCGGCCGGCTCCACCGACCAGAGCGCGAGCCCGGTCAGCACGGCGAGGCCGAGACCGGTCGCCGCCGCCCGGCTGAGGAACGGCGCGATCACCTCGATCGGGGTCGCGCGGAACAATCCGATCAGCCGCAGGTCGAGCGGGACGATCGCGCCGAGAAGCAGGCCGAGCCCGAGGATATGGGCGGCGTTGACCAGCATGTAGAGATCGCCCGAGCCGCGCAGCGCCATGGCGAGCGGACTGCCCTCCACCCAGTCGAGGACTTCCACCGCTCAGTCGGCGATCCGCTCGGGATAAAGGTCGTAATTCCGGCCGCCGATCGTGATCCGCACCGCCTTCATATGCGCCGCGCTGGCGTCGAGCGAACGGTTCCCGATCACGGTGATCGCGTCGCCCACGCTGGCCGAGTCTCCGGTGAAGCCTGACCGGTCGGTCTGGCGCGGGTTGCTGAGATCGACCTGCCACAGGACATCCCGCGCATCCCTGACGTGCAGAGTCGGGTGCGGCGGGCTCATCGAGATGCTCTCGATCACCCCTTCGAGCTGGGTCTGCTCGTCCTCGGCCCAGGACCAGCCATGATGCGCCTGCGCGGTGATGGCCGGCGCGAGCGCCAGCGCGGCCGCCATCAGGAGAATAGCCGCTCGCCGTTCCATTCGCATCGCAAGCCCCCTTTTCGTGACATGAGCACCCTTCGGGTTATCAGAGCCGGACCCGAAATGAGTTGAGCGATATCAGCGGGTTGTGATTCACGTCGGTTTGCGAAGACTGACGGAGATCCGATGCCCTGGACTGATACCGCTCGGCGCGACTATGACC
>NZ_JBKQWU010000093.1:0-7970 GCF_047275745.1 Amaricoccus sp. W119
AGGACTACAACGAAAACCACCCGCACTCAGGGCTGAAAATGCGCTCGCCCCGCGAGTTCATCGCAGCTGAAACCGCAACCGCCTGAGTGTCCGGTGAAATGGGGGCAAGACCATCCGGAGGTCGTGTAGATGGCCGTGGTGCTCGGCAACGCCGCACTGCCACTTGGGGTTGTCAGTGCGGGTGAGATACGTGACTTCGTGCCCACCCGCGCAGTTGGATCTTAGAGCTTGGCATACAAGGGTTTAATTCCGGTAGAGTCATCCAGCTGGATCTTGGTCACGGATGCAACTCAAGGCGCGACACCGCCTAGCATTGGATTATCACAGATGTGATAATCTTGGCGGCAAGCTGATCGCCAGTTGGAGCGTGACCTATTTCACGGGGGCTAATCCCCGGTCCCCGAAGGACGGGTATCACAGCTGTGATAATCCGGCGCATTCCCGGCGAGCACTCGCAGAGTTGACGAGAGAGGCGCACGAGGAACTAATAGCCGCATGGCTGCGCCTCCCCCCTGCTGTGAAAGATGCATGGTAGGAGCTTCCCACGCCACATCGCCAATCGATGCTGGATCCTGATGGGCGCGATCGTGGGAGTACAAATCGTACCCCTAGGCGTTGTCCAGCAGATGCTCAATGCCTCGCTGTCCACTCGACATGCGCCTGTCAGAGCGAGCGAACGTCCGTTCGCGCCGCATCACCGGCATTCTACAACGCGGGCCTCTCGCGCCCCCCTTGCATTCCGGTGCGCGGCCCGGCCCACAGAACGCGCCGTTCAGGACCGGGCGGGCTGGCTTGGCATGTCATGGGTCCTCCCGGGAAGATAGAGAACTGCTGGGTCACCAGCACCCAGCGAGTTAAAGAGAAACGCGGCCCTTGGCAAAGCGTGCTTGAGAGCCGTCACAGGCCGCCCGGGATGCGGATTCAGCCATGCGCGGCGCCGCTGTCAATCAGACATTGTCGCCCCAAGGATCCAAGACGACTACTCCCGTATCGTCGAAATCCTTGACATTGCGAGTGACGACGATGAGCCCATGAACGATCGCTGTGGCCGCGATCAGCGCATCGATGTCGCCTCGGGGCCGGAGCGCTGCGATCCGGCCCCATTCCATCGCGATCTCGGGAGTGACGGCTAGGATGCGATCGGCGAAATCGCGGCGCAGGCCGGCGAGCCACTGCGCGAGGTGCGCAGCCGTGCGCAGATCGCGTCTCCGCCGGAGTTCAATGCCGCGCATGATCTCCCCAATGGTCAGGGCGCTTAGGTAGATTGCGGACGGATCGGCGTGGCGCAACCAGGACACTGCTTCCGCGGAGCCCCGCCGCGCCTCCGACACGACATTGGTGTCGACGAGAAACATCAAAGCGCCGGTACACGGCTGGGCGCCTTGTCGCGGCGCTGGACATCCGCGACGAGATCGTCGTCCCAAGCCGGCCCGCCCAGCAGGGCATCGACTATATTTGAGCTTCCGGTGCGCAGAGCGGCGTAGTCCTCCGCAGACAGCACGACGGCGGCCGGAACTCCGCGTAATGTCACTACCTGCGGTCCTTCTTCTCGCGCGCGGCGAACGACCTTCGAGAACTGGTTCTTTGCATCCTGGAGTGGCCAATCCATCTCACACCTCAAACTAGCTAGACAAGCTAGATTTTAGCCATTTCCCGGGCTGCTTCAAGATACCCTTTGATCCGGTTACCCGGCCGTGCAGGCATGCCGCCTCAGGCACCTGCCGTTGCGCGCCGCGATCGAAGCTGCTTCGGCCTTCGCGCCATAGATACCGTCGCCGATTCTATTCTCGACGAAGGGAGGGCTGCCCAATATGCCGGCTCCGGAGTCGTTGACCTGCGGACTAGACATGAAGCTTGTATGTGAACCTGAAGGATGCGTGCTGTCGGAGCCTTCGATGAGGCGACCCATCATTCTGAATTGCTGGCGGCGGTCGAACAGGGTGAAACCGTGATCATAACCCGGCGCGGGCGTCCGGTCGCACGGCTGGTACCCGAGCCCGCCGCGCCGGACCGGGCCGCCGCGATCGCGCGGCTCAGGGCGCTTCGCGCCCGAGTGGGCGGGGCGCTCGGGCTCGAAGACATCCTGTCGGCGCGGGTTGAGGGCCGGCGGTGACGCTCGTCGTCGACGCCTCGCTGATCGCGAGATTGCTGCTGCCGGACGAGCAGGGCATCGTGCTGGAGCTACTGGCGGCGGACGACTTGGTTGCGCCCTGGCTTCTCTGGGCCGAACTGCGCGACATCCTGATCGTCAACGAGCGACACGGGCGGCTGGCCCCAGGCCGTGCGTTCCGGCGCGCGGTTCGGCACGCACGACGCGGCGCTCAGGACCGCGGCGGGTGAGGAGGTCGTCGAGCTTGTGCGGTAGTGCAGGGGCGGCTCCTCCTCGATTGCTGCACCCCCCGATGCTCTGGATGGTTGCCCCACCCACCCCTCGTCATGCGCGCCGCGTGGGAAAACCCGGCACCGAGAGAGCCTTGGATCGCCGGCGCGGCGCGGTTTGGCGGGGCATGCCGCCCCCAGGGGGGCAGGGGGTCATGCGACCCCGGGCGACCAGTGGCGCGACGCATCAACGACTACCCGGCCGCAACGGACATGACAGCGGTGCTACCAGGACGCACCATGACGCAAGAGGGTAGGCTTCCTTGAACGTCAAATCGTCGATCTCGCTCACCGATCAGCAGGACGCCTTTGCGCGCGCGCTCGTTGAAAGTGGGCGTTACGCCAGCCTCGAACTGCCGCGGCGCAAGGCCGAGGCCGATGCCGCCGAGACCGAGGCGCTGCGCCCGCTGATCGCCGAACGAAGCGAGGGGGGACTGTCTTTCCGGGGCGGAGATGGCGTCGCGGATCGACTGCGTGATCGCGCGCAAGCGGCGCGGTCTCGATGTGGATGGTTGACTACGCGCTCGGGGCCGAACGGGACTTCGAGCTCATCTTCGACCATCTGTTCGACTCATATGTCGCGCGCGGCGAGGCCGCCGCGGAGGCGCTGGAGCGCGCGCGTCGATCGACGGTCTGGACGGAATTCCGTTCATCGGCACGTCCCGGTCCGACATTCGTCCTGGCTCGCGGTTCGTGTGACGCGGCGGAGCTGCGGTCTGTCCCGATCGCGGACCTCGCGCCGATCCGCGTGCTGGCCGTGTTTTTCGGAGCCCGGGATCACGTCCGGCACATGCTGATCCGAATGATCGCAGGGGGAGGGGGGCGCCTGATCACGGACCGGAGGAGGGCAGGGACCTGATGGCGCGCGCCGAAGTGCGACGCCTGAATGCCGAAGAGCTTGCTGCGTGCCTGGCCGCCGCTCAAGCCTTCGTCGGCCGAACCGCGACGACGGATCTGGGCTGCCCGGTCACTGGCGGGACATTCCGGCCGGCGCTGGTTTCAAGCGCGCATCGCCGTCGCCCCGCGCGAAGAAAATCGGGGGCAGGGGAGGAGCTGCCGGACAGGAATCCAGATGCCCGATAATCCAACTTTATCGGGCGTCAGTACCAGCCGCCCGCGTCGGCGCAAGGCATGCGATCCGCGGTCCCAAAGCGCCGCCCGCTTCGAGGTGTCACTCCGCCGGATCACATCCCGCCTTCCTTCGGTGCGAAAAGCTCGCTGATCACATCCATGTCGAACGCGAGGTGTCCGCCCGCCGCTCCGGTGAAGAGCGCATCGGCGAGCGCCTGCTTTCGGGCCTGAAGCGCGAGGATGGCTTCCTCGACGGTGCCCTCGGCGACGAGGCGATAGACGAAGATCGGCTTGGTCTGGCCGATCCGGTGCGCGCGGTCCATCGCCTGGCGCTCGACCGCCGGGTTCCACCAGGGATCGTAGAGGATCACCGTATCGGCGGCGGTCAGCGTCAGGCCGACGCCCCCGGCCTTCAGGCTGATCAGGAAGATCCGGGCCTCGCCCTCCTGGAAGCTTCGCACCGCCGCTTCGCGATCCGCGGTCTCGCCGGTCAGCCAGGCGTAGCGCCAGCCCCGCGCGCGCACATCCGTCTCGATCAGGCGCAGCATCTCGACGAATTGCGAGAAGACGAGCACCTTGCGGCCCTTCCGGGTCAGCGCCTCCAGCATCTCGAGCAGGCGTTCCCGCTTGGCGCTTTCGCCGGGACCGGGTCCGTCCTTCAGGAGCGCCGGATCGCAGCAGGCCTGCCGCATCCGGAGCAGCGCGTCGAGGATGGTGATCTGGGAACCGGCGAGGCCGCGCTCCGCGATCGCCGCGCGCACCCGCGTGTCCATCGCCATGCGCACGCTCTCGTAGAGCGGGCGCTGTTTCGGCCCGAGCGGCACCAGTTCGGTGATCTCGGTCCTGGCGGTCAGGTCGGGCGCCACCTCGTCCTTGGTCCGGCGCAGCAGGAAGGGGCGCAGGCGACGGTTCAGCCGGGCCTGGGCCAGCGCGTCGCCCCTCTCGATCGGCAGGGCGATCCCGGCGCGGAAGGTCTTGCGGTCGCCAAGCAGGCCCGGGACGAGCCAGTCGAACAAGGCCCAGAGATCGAGGAGCGAGTTTTCCATCGGCGTCCCGGTGAGCGCGAGCCGGGTGCGCGCGCGGATCGAGCGGATGCGTTTGGCCGCGGTCGAGGCCGGGTTCTTCACCGCCTGCGCCTCGTCGAGAATGGCGAGCTCCCAGTCGCGCTCGAGGAGCGCGTGATCGCGGTGGAGCAGGGGATAGGTGGTGACGACGAGATCCGCGGCGTCGATCTCCGCGAACAGCGCCTTGCGCGCGGGACCCTGGAGGACCAGCACCTTCAACCCGGGTACGAATTCCGCCGCCTGCCGCGCCCAGGCCCGGGCGAGGCTCGTCGGCACGATCAGCAGGCTCGGCCGCGAAGCGTGCTCCTCGATATGGCGCTTCGCGAGCAGGGCGAGGGTCTGGAGCGTCTTGCCGAGCCCCATGTCATCGGCGAGCAGCCCGCCGAAGCCGGTCTCGGCCAGGGCGGCGAGCCAGCCGTAGCCGATGGCCTGATAGGGGCGGGGGGCCGCCTTGACGGCGGCGGGCATCGGAAGGGGCATGCCCGAGGTCAGCGCGTTGAGGCGGCGTCCGAGTTCGAGGAGCTCGGCGCCGCCGGTGAAGGCGATGCCCGATCCCGCCAGCGCCTCGGCGAATTCGGCGATCTGGCCCGCCTCGCCGGGGTGAATCCGGGTGGCGAGCCCGAGGTTGCCGAGGAGCAGGCGCAGGAGATCGGTGAGCCCCGCCGGATCGACCCGGGCGTGGCGTCCGTCCGGCAGCGCGAGGAAACAGGGCATCGCCGCGACCAGTTCCGCGAAGGCGGGGGCGGCGATCTCCTCCGGGCCAAGCTCTGGCGGCAGCGCGGCCAGCACCTCGGCCACGAGCGGGGCGAGATCGGCTTCCTGATCGCCCGCGCTCAGCGCCAGCCCGAAGTCGAACCGGCCGCCGCCTTCTGCGGCGCCGATCCGGGCTTCGATCCGGATCGGTTCCTCCACCAGCGGCCAGGGCCAGCTCGGGTCCACCTCGACGCGCCAGCCCGCCGCGCGCAGATCGGGCGCATACTCGCCGAGGAAGCGGAGCGCCGCGCGCCGCGCATCGACCGTCTCGCCGGTTTCCGGCTCCCGTTCCCCCTCGGCGAAGATCAGGTCGCCCTTTTCCGCCTGCCTGAAGGCGTGGTGGTCCATCTCCTTGGGCGACAGCGTCCCCCGCCCGCTCAAGGCCTCGCTGGCGCGGGCCTCGGCCCGGCGGTCGCGGCTCAGCGTGACAACGGTCCCGCCGTCCTCGAAGCGCAGCGACTCGGCATGGCGGGCGGGGGCGAGATGGCCGCCATAGTCGAAGGCGAGCCGCAGCGCGGCGGCGCGAACCGGCTCGGAGCGCCGGCTCCAGCCGTCGATCACATGGCGCTCGCCGGGGAGGCCGAACAGGCGGAGCACCGGCACCGGATCGCGCCCACGCCGCGTTTCGAGGCCCATCGGCTTCGGAGCCGGGACGGGCTCACCCTCGATAGCCGTGAGGCGGGCCGCGACCTCGGCCGCGATTTCCGCCGGAAGGCTGGGCGCGCCGAGCAGAAGACGGATCCGCTTGGCCGACAAGGGCGCGAGGATCTCGCCGAAGGCTCCGGTTTCCGGCTCGACCCAGACGGGGCGGGCCGCCGGCAGGCCGACGAGCGGCGCGGCGCTCTCCGCGTCGAGGAGCGCGAGATCCTGCGCGCCCTCGGCCCCGGACCGCCAGGCGAAGCGCGCGGCGCGCGGGCCTGCGTCGCGCAGGGCCGGGCCGGTGCTCTCGCCCCAGCGCCCGCGCCCGGTGGCGGCGATCCGGCGCAGCGGCGGCAGCAGGTCGCAGGGGGCGGGGGGGCTGTAGAACACATGGGCGTCACGATGGCTGTGGCCGCCGTTGATCGGGATCCCGGCGGCTTCCAGATCGCGCAGGATCTCGAGATCCTCGCCGGTGACGAAACGGGGCCGGTTCTCGATCCGCTTGACCCGCTCGATGTCATAGCGGCCGCCCTGGATGCGCGGCGTTCCATCGGCCTGGACGCCGCCCTTCACCGTGGTCACCTCCGCCCCGTGCCGTCCCGGAGCCGGTCGCGCACGGTCGGCGGATAATCCTCCGTCGGGCTTGCCGGAGCGCGCGCGGAGCTCGCCACCGCGTCGAGCCAGCGCAGCACGGGCGCGGGGAGGGAAGCGGCCGCTTCGCGCGCGGTGTCTCGCCGCCCGGCCTCCTCGTCCGCGCCGCGCGACCGCGCGGTGACCAGCGCCGCCACCATGTGCTTGCAGCGGATCCCGACGGGGCAGGAGCACTGGCCGTCGATCCTGGTGAACCGCCCGTCGCGGGCAAGGCTCAGGCGCAGCCGCAGATCGTGGACCCGCCGGCCGGAGCCGGAGACGCGCGCTTCCAGGATGCCCCGGGCCTCATGCGTCGAGAGCGCGACGACGCGACCCTGCCGCGCGTAGCTCACGCCCCGCGCGAGCGTGGCCGGGTCGAAAAAACGCCTCAGAGAGAGAAATGGCTCCACGCCCGAGGCCTCCCGCGCCTGCTCGTTTCCCCAGCATGCCCCGGGACGGAAGGGTGCGCCATGGCGGATCGGGTTCCCTGGCGGCGGCCGGTCGGAGGCGGCCGACCTGCGCGCGGCACCCGGACCGGCCGTCATTTCCCCAGAGGCGCGACCCGGGATCGCCCGCCTACTGTATGACTTTCGGGGCTTGGCGGTTCGGCGCCGGGCTCGGTTCGGCCGCCCCTTGGTCATGCGGCGAGCAACTTCGGGAGCCTTGCGAGGTTGCAGGCAGCCATTGTGAGGGTGGAGCGGGCGCGGACGCGTTCGACGCCCCGGCATACGGTCTGGGTCATGCCGCCCACGGTCTTCGCCCAGCCGAACGGCTCCTCGATTTTCTTGCGGCGGCGCTGCGAGAGGGCATAGCCCTCGTGGCGGGTGGTTCGGCCGTCGATGGCGGAATGGCGGGCTTTCCGCGTGAAGTGGCGCGGGTTCGCCGGAGGTCAGATATGACGTCGGCGCTGTCGTATCCCTTGTCGGCCCCGAGCGCGCCCGGCGCGGGGTCGATCCGGGGTGGCCCTCTCCGTCGGTCAGCACACGCTCCAATTCCGTCACGGACCGGAGCCAAGTTCGCTTACTCAGCCCCTTACGGCCCACAGGGTCGAGGTCGCTGACAGTACGTCGTCTCATCCGATTTTGTCGCGCGGCAGGTGAGCGAGTTACGATCACGACTTCCGTTTCCGCGGTCCCGCGTCCTGGCTTTCCGACGTGCCGCCGGAGGTCGGCGCCGCGCGATCACCCGAGGGCTTGCGGACCACCGCGAATGTTGGCTGACTGGCGCGTGAGAACCGTCGGAGACCTGCGATCGTTGGCGGCATCCATGGCGGCGAGCACCGCCGCCGACCCGCATCTGGAGCCGGACGGATGTCGGAGGGATCGTGTCCCGCGGGGTGGTGTAGCTGAGGCGGTCATCGGGTTTCTCGGTAGGGTCGGGTCGCAACCGCCAACCTGAACCGAGGCATGCCCCCGATGACCAAGCCTATGATGG
>NZ_JBKQWU010000094.1:0-7873 GCF_047275745.1 Amaricoccus sp. W119
CAGTTCCGGCGCGCAGGCGATCATCCGCGGGTCCTGCGCGAGCCGCGCCAGCAGCGCGTCCTGATCGGCGGCGATCCGCGCCACGGCCTCCTCGGGGCTCGCGCGACCCTCGACCGCGGCGGCCAGCGTCTGCCACCAGGCCTGCGCCAGCAGCGGATAGTTCGGCACATTGGCGCCGGTCGGGGTCCAGAGCTCCCGCGCCGGCCCGCGGTAGAATTCGACCAGCCCGCCGAGGCTTTCGGAGGCCTCGGTCATCGCCGCGCTCGCGATATCCGAGGCGCGGATCGGGGTCAGCCCGACCAGCGTCTTGCGGAGCGAGACCGACTTGCAGACGCAGAACTGCGCGTAGAGCCAGGCCGCCTTGCGCCGCTCGACCGGGGTGCTCTCCATGAGCGTCCAGGCGCCGCAATCCTGATAGCCGAGCTTCATCCCCTCGCGCCAGTAGGCGCCATGCGGGGTCGGGGCGACGCGCCAGCGTGGGCTGCCGTCGGCGTTCATCACCGGCAGGCCGGGCTGGGTCACCTCCGGCGTGAAGGCGGTGTACCAGAAGACCTGCTGGGCGATATTGCCCTGCCCCGGCACCGGGCCCGCTTCGGTGAAGGTCATCCGCGCGGCCTCGGGCGGCGCGTATTTCCGGAGCCAGTCCACGTATTTGCGGAGCGCATAGGCCGCGGCCGGGCTGTCCGCGGCCCCGCCGAGCGCGACACTCGCACCCTTCGGATGGCAGTCCTCGACCCGGATGCCCCATTCGTCGACGGGAAGGCCGTTCGGCAACCCGGGATCGGCGGCGCCGGCGAGCGAGAGCCAGGCATCGGTGAAGCGCCAGCCGATCGACGGGTCGCGCGCGCCATAGTCCATGTGCCCCCAGACGCGGGCGCCGTCGATCTCACGCACCTCGTTGGTGAAGAAATCGGCGATGTCCTCGTAGGCCTTCCAGTTCACCGGCACGCCAAGCTCGTAGCCGTGGCGCTCTCGGAACCGGTCGCGGAGATCCTCGCGCTCGAACCAGTCGTGGCGGAACCAGTAGAGCGCGGCGAACTGCTGATCGGGAAGCTGGTAGAGCTTGCCATCCGGCGCCGTGGTGAAGGACTTGCCGATGAAATCATCGAGATCGAGCGTCGGCAGGGTCACATCCGCGCCCTCGCCCGCGATCCAGTCGGAGATCGGCACCACGCCGCCATAGCGGAAATGCGTGCCGATGAGGTCGCTGTCGCTGACATAGGCGTCGTAGAAGTTCCGGCCCGAGCGCCGCTGCTGCTGCAGGCGGTTCACCACCTCGCCCTCATGGGCGAGATCGTGAATGACGGTGATGCCGGTGATCTCCGAGAAGGCGCGCGCGAGCACGCGCGCCTCGTACTGATGGGTCCGGATCGTCTCCGAGAGGACGAAGATCCGGCGCGCGCGCAACGGGGCGGCCGCGCGGGCGAAGAACTCCATCTCGGCCATCTGCTCATCGAGCGAGAGCGTGGAGGGGCTGAACTCGACCTCGGTCCAGCGCCGGGCGGCGGCGAGCCGCTCGTTGCCGAACGCGCCGCCCGGAACGTCCCCGATCTGGGCGACGGCCGCGCCGGGCAGGAAGCCCAACCCGGCAGCCGAGGTGGCGCCGAGGAAGCGGCGGCGGGAAAGACGGGACATGCTCATCCTCCCCACCCCTCAGCGGAAGTTCACGTCGAGTGGGTCCTGCAGCACCAGGTAGGCCAGCGCTGCGAGGATCGCGCCGATGACCGGACCCGCGACCGGTATCCAGGCGTAACTCCAGTCGGAGTCCCGCTTGCCCGGCACCGGCAGCAGCGCATGCATGATCCGGGGCGCGAGATCGCGCGCGGGGTTGATCGCATAGCCGGTCGTCCCCCCGAGCGAGAGCCCGATCGCGAGGACCAGAAGCCCCACGGGAAGCGCGTCGAGACCGCCGAGACCGAAGACCGACACCGCGAGAAAGAGGACCGCGAAGGCCAGCACGAAGGTTCCGACAATCTCCGAGACGAGATTGGAGACCGGGTTGCGGATCGCGGGGCCGGTGCAGAAGACCGCGAGTTTCAGGTTCGCGTCCTCGGTCCGGGCGAAGTGGTCGCGATAGACGAGCCAGACCAGCGTCGCCCCGAGCGCGCCGCCGAGGAACTGGGCGGCGATGTAGCCCGGCACATCGCCCCAGGCGAACTTGCCCGCGATGGCGAGCGCGAGTGTCACCGCCGGGTTGAGATGCGCGCCGCTGAAGGCCGCGACGGTGAAGACGGCGACGAAAACCGCCATCGCCCAGCCCCAGGCGATGACGATCCAGCCCGCCCCCTGCCCCTTGGTGTCGTTCAGGACCACGTTGGCGACCACGCCATTGCCCAGCAGGAGCAGGATCGTGGTGCCGATCAGTTCTCCGAGAAAGGGAGTCATCATCTCGCTGTCTCCTCGAATTGGTGCCGAAAAGCCGCCGTCACGGCAGCAGGTATCCGTTCGCAAGCTCGCGATAGGCTTCGACCTGGGCGCTCTCCCAGTCCGGCCCGCGGTCGAGTTCCCGCGCGAGGACACGCGCGACCTCCGGCGCCGCCTCGATGCTGGCGCGCGCGTCGAGAAGCAGCGCCCGGGTCCGGCGGGCGAGAACATCCTCGACGGTGCGTGCCATCTCGTGCCGGGCACCCCAGGCGGCTTCGCCGAGGAAATAGGGCAGCCGCTCGTGCATCGGTGCGCCAAGCTCCGGCGCCTCGCCCATCACGCGGCGCACGCCCGGCTCGTCCGAGCCGTATAGCGACAGGAGACCGTCCGACTTCGCCGTCTGTTTCAGCCAGCCGTGCAGGCGCAGATCGCGCGTCGGCGAAGGCCGCTCGTCGAGCCCCGCGACCAGCGCCGCGGTATCGACGGTGTCCTCGGCCATCTTGCGGTAGGTGGTCCACTTGCCGCCGGTGATGGTGACGAGGTTCGACTTCGAGATCATCAGCACATGGTCGCGCGCCAGCGCCGCCGTCCCCTTGTCGCCCGGCGAGCGGACGAGCGGGCGGACGCCGCAATAGACGCTCAGCACGTCCTCGCGCTTCGGATCGCGCGCGAGGTAGATCGCGGCGTGCTCCAGCAGGAAGGCGATCTCCTCCTCCTTCGCCCGGGGCTCGAGCGGCGTGTCGTGGATCTCGGTATCGGTGGTGCCGACGATGGTGCGCCCGTGCCAGGGCACCGCGAAGAGCACGCGGCCATCGGCAGTCTTCGGCACCATGATCGCGCTCTCACCAGCGAGGAAGGAGCCGTCGAGCACGATATGCACGCCCTGGCTCGGCGCCATCAGCCGCTCCTCCTCGGGATCGTCGATCTGGCGGATATCGTCGGAGAAGATGCCCGTCGCATTGACCACGACGCGGGCGTCGAGCTCGTATTCCTCGCCCGTCTCGGTGTCGGTGGCGCGCACCCCCGCGACCAGATCGCCGCGCTTGCGGAGCTCGGTCACCTTCATGTAGTTGAGCGGCACCCCGCCCTTGTCGGCGATCGTCCGCGCCAGCGTGATCGCGAGCCGGGAGTCGTCGAACTGGCCGTCATGATAGATGACGCCGTTCCTGAGCCCCTTCGGCTCGACATTCGGCAGGCGCCGCATGGTCTCCTCGCGCGAGAGGACCTTAGACGGCCCGAGCCCCATCTTGCCCGCCAGCAGGTCGTAGAGCTTCATGCCGACGCCGTAGAAGGGCCCCTCCCACCAGTCATAGACCGGCACCACGAAGGGCAGGTTGTGGGCCACATGCGGCGCGTTGGCGAGCAGCCGCCCGCGCTCCTTCAGCGCCTCCATCACCAGCGAGACATTGCCCTGCTGCAGATAGCGCACGCCGCCATGCACCAGCTTGGTCGAGCGGCTGGAGGTCGCCTTGGCGAAATCATGCTGTTCGAGGAGCAGCGTGCGATAGCCGCGCGCGGCGGATTCGAGCGCGGTGCCGAGCCCCGTCGCGCCGCCGCCGATCACGATGACATCCCAGTATTCCGGTTCTTCGCGAAGCTGCGCCAGCCATGCCGCGCGGTTCATTCCCTGTGCCATCTCGTCATTCCTCTCCGGCGGCGTCGTCATCCTCGGCCCAGCCCTTGGCGCGCTCGAGGGCCTTGTTCCAGCGTTTGTAAAGGCGCTCGCGCTCGACCTCCGGCATGGATGGCTCGTAGCGTTTGGCAAGCTTCCACTTGGCGTCGAGTTCCTCGCGGCTTTCCCAGAAGCCCGTTGCGAGACCCGCGAGATAGGCGGCGCCGAGCCCCGTCGTCTCGACGATCCGCGGAACCTCCAGCGGCACGCCGAGCATGTCGGCCTGGAACTGCATCAGCCAGGAATTGACCGACGCGCCGCCATCCGCGCGCAGTTCCTTGAGCTTGATGCCGCTGTCGCGCTCCATGGTCGCGACCACGTCGCGCGCCTGGTAGCACATGCTCTCGAGCACGGCGCGGCTGACATGGGCCTGCGTCGTGCCGCGGGTCAGCCCGATCAGGAGGCCCCGGGCATAGGGGTCCCAATGCGGCGCGCCGAGCCCGACCAGCGCCGGCACGAAATAGACCCCGTCGTTGGAGGCGAGCGAACGGGCCTGCTGCTCGGTCTCCGCCGCGCCCTTGATGATCTTGAGCCCGTCGCGCAGCCATTGCACCGCCGCGCCGGTGACGAAGATCGCACCTTCGAGCGCGTATTCCACCGGCTCGTCGCCGATCCCCCAGGCGATGGTGGTGAGCAGCTTCTCCTTGCTCTTCACCGCCTCGGTGCCGGTGTTCATCAAGACGAAGGACCCGGTGCCATAGGTGTTCTTCGCCAGCCCCTCGCCATAGCAGGCCTGGCCGAAGAGCGCCGCCTGCTGGTCACCGGCGATGCCCGCGACCGGAATGGAGTGGGTGCCGAAGAACATCTCCGGATCGGTCTCGCCATAGATATGCGACGAGGGTTTCACCTCTGGCAGGATCGCGGCCGGGATGTCGAGAAGCTCGAGGATCTCCGTGTCCCATTCGAGCTCGTGGATGTTGTAGAGCAGCGTGCGCGAGGCGTTCGAGTAATCCGTGATATGGACCCGGCCGCCGGTCAGCTGCCAGACCAGCCAGCTGTCGATCGTGCCGAAGGCGATCTCGCCCCGTTCGGCGCGCGCCCTGAGACCCGGCACGTTTTCCAGCATCCAGCGGACCTTGGTGCCCGAGAAATAGGGATCGACGACAAGGCCGGTCTTGGCGCGGATCGTCTCTTCGAGCCCGTCCCGCGCCCTCAGTTCGTCGCAATAGCCGGCGGTGCGCCGGTCCTGCCAGACGATGGCGTTCGAGACCGGCTTGCCGGTCGCGCGGTCCCACATCACCACCGTCTCGCGCTGGTTCGTGATTCCGATGGCGTTGAGATCGCTGGCGCGGATGCCCGCGTCCTTCAGCGCCGCCTCGATGACCGAGACGGAGACGTGCCAGATCTCGGAGGCATCGTGCTCGACCCAGCCCGGGCGCGGATAGTGCTGGGTGAACTCCGAATAGGCCCGGCCCCTGATGCCGATGTCATGATCGAAGATCAGCACCGTGGTCCCGGTCGTGCCCTGATCTATCGCCAGGATATACTCGCTCATGTCGTCTCCTCCCATGTGACGTGGCGGAATGGACGCGCGCGCGGAGGTACCCCGCGGCGCGGTTTCTCGGCCGCCGCGGTTCGCCGGCCGGATTCTCTGGATGCTTGGTGGCGAGTTGCCGGTCAGGCGGCGACTTCGGTCCCTGGCGCGGCTTCTATGAGTCCGACGCCGGCCTCCTCGGCGACGCGCCGGACAGACTCGCTCGAGCAGCGGTCGGTGACGAAGGTGCCCACCTCGCGGAGTTCCGCGACCCGGACCGGCGCGGCGCGGTCGAACTTGGTCGAATCGGCCGCCAGGATCGCGTTGCGCGCGCCCCGCAGCACCTCCTGGGTGACCTTGACCTCGCGATAATCGTAGTCGAGCAGCACGCCGTCCGCGTCGATGGCCGAGGCGCCGATGACCGCGTGGTCGAGGCGATACTGCCGCACGAACTCGACCGCGGCTTCGCCGACGATGCCGCCGTCCGAGCGGCGCACGTGACCGCCCGCGAGCATGACCTCGATATTNGCGTGGTCGAGGCGATACTGCCGCACGAACTCGACCGCGGCTTCGCCGACGATGCCGCCGTCCGAGCGGCGCACGTGACCGCCCGCGAGCATGACCTCGATATTCGGATAGGGGCGCATCGTGTTGGCGACGACGAGATCGTTCGTCACCACCATCAGCCCCCGATGCTGCAGCAGTTCCTGCGCCACGGCGCCGGTCGTCGTGCCGATCGCGATGAAGACCGAGGCGTATTCGGGAATGAGCCCGGCGACCGCCCGGGCGATGGCGGCCTTGCCCTCCGCCGCGAAGCCGCGCCGCGCATCGTAACCGACGTTCTCCGCGCCCGACGAGATCATGGCCCCGCCATGGATCCGCGCCAGCAGCTTGCGCTCGCAGAGGTCGTTGAGGTCCTTCCGGATCGTCTGGGGCGTCACGTCGAAGCGGCTCGCCAGATCCTCGACGGTGACCTTCCCGAACTGCCGGGCGAGGTCGAGGATGGCGTGATGCCGGGCCATCATGACGTGAACCGCCGCGGAAGGCGGAAAATCGAGTTTCTCCCCAAGGCTCGTTTCCTCCCGTTTTTCTTCGTTTCGATGATATTAACCGAAAGAATAGGAATATCAAACGAAAATTCCGAGTTTCCACGACAATGGGTCGGATTTCATGCAATGGTCTGAAACAAAAGCATAAAAAACTGCCGCCCAGCGTGCGACCGGCCAGGCCACCCGCCATTCACAGGCGAAATCTTCGATTCGGTTCGCATTCCGAAACCCGGCAACCCGGGTCCTTGCCTTGGCCGCCGGGCGGTCGAGACGCGGCGCTACCCCGACGTTCCCGATTGCGATCTATGCGATCATGCGTCGCCTCGCGAGATCCATGTCCAGCGGGACCGGCGGTCGGGACAATGGCATCATGTTGATTTCTATCGAAAAAATCGTTTTCTCCGCTGAGGATGTTTGGGTATGCTGCCACCCAATCCGGCAGATTCGCAGGCGCTGGCGCGCAGGCGAGCCCGGAAAAGATCGACGGGAGGAAACACGATGACGATCTCGATGACGCGCCGCGTCCTGATGACCGCGACGGCCGCGCTCGCAATGACCGGGGCGGCGATGACCGCGACGGTGGCGGGCGCGCAGGACAAGGTCACGCTTCGCCTGTCGGCGGTGAACTCGGAAACCGACCAGCGCGCGATCGCGATGATCGAGATCTTCGCGCCCGCCATCGCCGAATTCGCCACGTTCGAGCCGCACTGGAACGGGACTCTCTTCGGCCAGGGGACGGAGCTGGAAGCGATCGCCGCCGGCGACATCGAGATGGCGATCACGGCGGCGCAGGAGATCGCTCCCTACTTCCCCGAATGGTCGATCTTCGCCGCCGGCTACGTCCTGCAGGATGCCGAGCATCAGGTCCGGGTGTTCAACGACCCGCTGATGGACCCGTTCAAGCAGACCGTGGAGGAGGAGCTGGGCGTTCATCTGCTGGCGCCGATGTATCTCGGCCGCCGCCACGTGAACCTGCGCCAGTCCCGCGAGGAGGTCGACATCAAGACCCCCGCCGACCTGAACGGCATCAACCTGCGGATGCCGAGCGCGGATTCCTGGCAGTTCCTCGGCCGCGCGATCGGGGCCAACCCGACGCCGATGGCCTTCACCGAGGTCTATACCGCGCTGCAGTCCGGCGCGGTCGACGGGCAGGACAACCCGCTCCCGACCGTGGTCGATGCCAAGTTCTACGAGGTGACGAAACAGGTCGCCCTGACCTCGCATCTGGTCGACTGGAACTTCATCGCCATCTCCGCCGAGGTCTTCAACAACCTGCCGCCCGAGCAGCAGGAGGCCGTGACCGCGGCGGCCGTC
>NZ_JBKQWU010000095.1:0-7855 GCF_047275745.1 Amaricoccus sp. W119
CATTCGATAAACATCTCTTCGGATGCCGGCCCATCGAGCTCGGTCTCAGTGTCGCCGAGATAGCTTGCGAGCAGGACGACACCGTTACCCGAGAGCGTCCGCGCGGCATCGTGCGCGAGCTGAGCGATATCGTCGGCGTCGAAGAAATAGAGCACCTCGGACAATACGATGAGGTCCCAGGCGCCACATGGCCAGTCCCTCGGAAGCACGGCGCGACGAAACTCCGCGTTGGCCACACCTCGCGATCTGGCGCGCACGAGCGCCGCCTCGGCCGCGTCGACGCCAAGAAAGTAATCGCAGCGTCGAGCGATCTGCTCGCTCAATACACCGATCGAGCAACCAATCTCGACGCCCTGCGGAAACCGGCGGGCGCCCAGGAGGCCCAGAGAGAGCGCATACTTCTCCGCCTCGTAAGCGCTGGTTTCATAGCCCCAGGGGTCGATGTTCTCCGAATACATGCGGTCGAAAACGGCGGGGTCCATGCTCATGGTCGGATGAAGATCTCGTCGGTTGCGATGAAGTGATTTTTCAGTCCCGGCGGCATCATGAAGCCAGAGGGGTCATCGTCGATCAGACGCGTCATCTGCGATACATGCGCCTCCACCGCGCGTGCCTTCCGTTGGCGCCAGGGGTCCGAGGCGAAGCGCCGGATGGCGCGCGGCACGGGCCAGCTGGTACCGAGGCGACCCCAGACGGGGCACCCCCAGACCTGGATTCCGAGCCGGGCGGAGAGCCAGTGGGAAAGCTGCCAACTCCTGAGATGGTCCGGATGGGGGTCGCCACCCCAGGTTGTCCAGATCGCCGAGATCCTGGAAAGATCACCGAGCCTGCCCGCGAGCTCCAGGAAGGTCGCTTCGTCCTCCGGGGCGGCGAGGTCGGTGTATCCGAGCCAGATCGGCGTCACGCGCCCCTCGGAGAGGATGCTCACCGCCCGGGTCACCTCTCGCCTTCGGAGCGCGGCCAAGCGCTCCGCCGGGAACCGCGCCGAGGCGCGATGCGAACGCGAGCCGTCAGTCACGATCGCCACGCGCACCTCGATTTCCGCTTCGGCGGCGGCGGCGATAGCCGCGCCACAGGCGAGCGTTTCATCGTCGGGATGCGGCGCGAGGACCAGGACGGCTCCACCCCCTGAGAGCTCGTCGATGGTCGCGAATGGCGCGATCGAGGCCGCCGCGAGCAGCGGGGCATTGTAGAGCTCGGTCATTCCGCGGGCTCCTCCCCCAGAGCTTCGCCGATCGGGGCATTCGCCTGGCACACCAGCGCCCCCGCTCGAGCAAGCTTTCCATCGAGATCGGCTTGACGAAGGAAGAGTTGCAGGTCGCGCCGGATGCGCTCGACCGGCGCGCCCGTCGCGAAGGCGCGCGTGCCGAGCGCGCGATCGACCATGGCAATCCCCTCCAGGCAGGACGTCTCGACGAATTCCCGTGCGAGAAGGCTGAGCGCGACCGTGTCCGGCCGGGCGTCCGCGGCCTCGATGGCGACGGCCGCCGCCTCGACCATCAGACGCGCGGCATGCGCGTTGGCCGCCAGCTGGGCCAGCCGGCACAACTGCGCCTCGCGCTGGTCTCTTCGGATCGCCTGCCGCGCCGCCTCGGCCATCGCCTCGAGCCCACCGACGTGGAGCGCCGCGTAACGCCAGACACCACCTTCGAAATGCGGTTCGGTTTCGTAGTCCCCAGGGGTGCCCAGCAGTTCGCCCTCGAGCGCATCGAGATTGAACGTTCCCGAAACCGTCGCGCGCATGCCGCTCATCTGCCAGGCGCCCGCGTCGGCACGCGTGCCGTCGGTGGTCGAGACCACCGCCAACCGCGTGCCATCCAGGCGTCCGACGCTCACGATGGATCGACCGACAAGGCCGAGCCCCGAGGCGAAGCGCTTGCCGCCAGCCAGGACGACCCGGCGCCCTCCCATCCTTGAGATCCGAGCGGGCTGCTCGCCATCCGCGCCCCAGACGCCATAGAGCACTCCATTCGCCGCGTCTGACCGATGGCGCTGGCACTGCTCGGCGTCGCCGTAAAGCGCGATGAGCTTCAGCGCGTTCATATGCCCCTCGACGAGCCGTCCTACCGAAAGGTTTGCCCGCCCGACGCGGCGCAGCATGGTCACGGCCGCTTTCGGGTCCGACGGATGCGATAGCCGATCAAGCAATCCACACCGTCGCAGGTCCGCGACGTCCTCGGACAGGTCGAGCTCGCCGGCGTCGGCCGCCGCCGCGCGCGCGGCGACGCGCGCCAGCGCGGCGCTGGTCTCCCCGAGGGCGCCGCGGGTGTCGGGGCGGTTCATGCTCCGACCATCGCGCGGCGGCCGCGCTCGAGCCGCGCCACCGCGCGCCGAAGCCGTGGCAGTTCGGCGCGGAGACCGGAAAGATGCATGCGGCGGGCGACGAGGCCAGACGTCTCCGCTTCGACGCGGGCCCAGATCCTCCCGAAATCATCGGGCGCGACCCGCCGTCGCAGCGCCGCGCGCAAGCGCGCGCGTCGCAACGTGCTTTGCGCGGGTTGGAAGATCTCATCGACGAGCGGATCCTCATCGGTCAGGCGACTTCTCAACGCGCCCGCCATCCCTCCCGGCGTGCGCCCCGTCATGCGGCAGGAGATCACGACGCGCGCGGTGGAAGAATGCCTCACCCGCCACCCCCGCGCTTCGGCCGCGGCCGCGAAGGCGCGGTCCTCGCCCACGGCGAGATCCGGCATCCCTCCCAGGCTCGCATGAAGCGCCCGGCCAAAGGCGAGGCTGGCACCGGCCGCGTTCAGATGCGCCGGTTCGGGGTCATGGGGGACTGGATCGAGGAGCCAAAGCGCGCGGCGGGTCAGCTGCTCATATTCACCCTCGATCGCCCCCAGCTGTGCGATCCGCGCGGGAAGAGCGGCGCTTTCTTCGACGTCGGGTAGGACAAGCCCACAAATGAGGTCCGCGCGGCTCAGTTCCCGCAAGTTGGCGGTGACCCAATCCGGGGCGACGCGCCCGTCGGCGTCGGTCGTCATGATGGTGCCATCGACGGAGAGCCTTTCCAGCGCGGCGCAGTTGGCCAGACGACGCGCTCGGCCCACACCGCTGCCCGCTGGCGGAACAGGCTCGTCGATCACCGCGCCGGGCAGTCCGGTGCGGGCGAACCAGCCGCGGGCCAGCGCGGCGGTGTCATCCTGGCAGCCGTTCGCGGCGAGGACGATGCCTCCACGCCCTGCCAGGGCCACCGCCGCCGCGTCCAGACAGGCGCGCACGCGGCGGGCCTCGTCCCTGGCCGGGATCGTCACGGCCACCTGCCAAGGCAGCTCATCGCCGAAGACCGCCGTGACCGGCGCGTTCATGCGCCCGCCTCGGCGGGAGCAGAGGTGCGCGTTGGCGCGGGCCGCGACAATTCCGACCGCCAGGCTTCGATGACCGCCGACAGCCGGAACTCCGGTCGCGCGCGGACAATCGGCGAGGTCGCGCGCCACGCAAGGACGCGGGCGGCGATCGCGTCCGGATCACGGGCGTCGATCAGCTGCGAGGGATCGCTCGCCACCTCGTCATTCGCGCCCAATCCCGCGTGAAGGAGCGCGGGGCAACCGACGGCGTTCGCCTCCGCGATCACGAGGCCGAACGTCTCGGCGAACCGGGTCTGGGGGTAGAACAGGCACAGGGCGCGCCGCATCCAGGAGACGAGCGCCGAAGGATCGAGGCGTCCGAGATGCTCGACCCCCTCCGGCGCCAGGCCGACGCGCCAGCGCAGATAGCCCGGATCGGCGACGGCGAGGCGCAGGCTGGGCAGTCGGGCTCGCAATTGCCCGAACGCGCGATACACCTCGTCGAGGCCCTTGTGAGGCGACGACGCGAACAGCAGCAGGTTGGGATCGCGTCGCGTCGCATCGGGCCGAAGATCATCGCTGATCGGATTGAACACATGCGTGATCGGAGGCCGTGGCATGTGAAGGAAGGAACGCAGCGCGCGCGCATGACTGGCCGAGACGCCAATGATCTCGATCTCCGCCTCCGCGAGCGCCGGTCCCATGACACGGTTATGCCGCCCGGGAAAAACATGCATCCAGAGCGCTATCCGAGCATCCGGATGCGCGCGTCGCAGCCGCAAGGCAACCTTCCAGGAATTGATGACGAGGATGATCTCCGGCGCGCCCGGCAGTGCGCGCGCCGGATCGAAGGCAGCATAGGCGACACCGCTCACCCGCTCGGACCGAACGCGCCCGGTCTGGAACACGGTGACGCCGGGGGCCAGCCGCTCCGCCACCCGAACGACCGTCGCCTCGGTTCCACCCAACCCCGCGAGGCTCTCCCGGTCTCCGCTGTAGGGAACCGGCGTCAGCGGGTCGACGATAGCGAGCCGGAGGGTCACACCGCCACCTCCACAGCTCCGCGCAGCAGGGTGAGATCGACGGCGGCGGGGTTGGAGCAAGCCACGACGCGGATGTCCGCGAGATCGATCGGCACGGGTTCGACCTCGCGGGTGGCGAACCACCGTTCCACGGACCGCCAGACCCGGAGACGGTCGGCGGCGCGGCGCGGACTGTCGTAGTCCGTGGCGCTGGTCTGGGTCAGAGAGTCGGGCGTCTCGATCTTGGTGAGAAGGATCTCGGGTATGACCCAGATGACCTCGCCCGCCATGATCAACCTGTTGCGAAACTCGCGATCTTCCTCCACGCAATCGGAGAAACCTCCGAGGCGATCGAAGACCGAGCGATGGAACAGCCCGGAGTTCACGTGCGTCCAGTCGCCGGGAACACCCGCCGCCATCTGCAGGTTCGGGAAGAAATCGTCGACGAGCGACAGCGTCCGCCGGATTTCCACCCGGCCGCCATCGGGCAGGATCAACTCGTGGTGGCACAAGGCGGCGCCGATCTGGATCGTTGACTCCGGCTCTCTGCCGGCGAGTCGCCAGTTCAGGCAAGGATGCGCGCCGACGTTCTCATTGCCGATCACCCGCGCCTGCCGCGCGACCTTGTCGCGGTGCGGCAGGTCATCGGAATCGTGGAATGTGACCGCGTCCGAGCGACTGAGGGCGATGCCGACGTTCTTTGCCCGGGCGGTGCCCACGTTTCTTCCAAGCCTGACCGAGGTGAACTTCGGATGATCCGCGTATCGGGCCAGGACGCGCGGTGTATCGTCGGTCGAGGCGTCGTCGATCACGAGCACGCGCACCGCGGGGTGCGACTGGGCGAGCGCCGCCTCGACGGCCTGACCTATGCTGTGTCCGCGATTGTAGGTCGGAATGACGATCGTGACACTTGGCAACATGGCGGCCTCCTAGGATGCGAGCGCGGCGCGGTAATTCGCGAGATGCCGCGCGGTGAACAGGAAACTCACGGCCGGCGCGATCAGCAGGACCGCGCCGAAGCGGGCGAGCGGAACGCCGGCCGGGTAGGCGAGTATCGTCGCCCCGAGCAGCGCCAGGGCGGCGAGGTGAAAAGGCAGGCAGTCGCGCGCTTGCGTCGGGGACTTCGGAGTGCGTTGAAAGGCGCCGGCGGTGCCGAAAAGCCCGTCGATGGTCCCGCGCGCGGCGGAAGGGACCAGCGCGACGCGGGTCGCCGAAGCCGCGACGACCGCGAGGACGCCGGCGCGGGAAATGCAAGCCGCGAGCGGTATCACGGCGCTCACGATGATGAGGCAGAGGCAGACCGTAGCCAGTTCGACGAGAAGTCGCGCGGAATGCACGCCGGCGGTCTCGCCGGCGTACGTCAGATGCGCCCAGCCCCCGGCGAGGCAGGCCGCCGCCGGAAGCGCGAGGTTGGTCCAGGCGGTCAGCTGCGCGAAGACATGCGCGGCGGTCCGGCTCGGCAGCTGGGCGATATCCCCGAGACTCGCGAGGTTGCCGGCCGCCCAACGATAGCGCTGGCGCTCCAGCGCGGCGAAATCGAGCGGCAGCAGTCCGTGGCCCCCGACGCGGCTGTCCAGCCGACCATGATAGCCCAACGCGCGCAGCCGCAGCCCGAGCGCCGCGTCCTCGGTCAGGGTCGCGGCGCTCCAGCCGTCGGCGGCCGCGAGCGCGCGCCGGTCGATCACGCTCAGCGTCCCGGTGAGCAGCATCGCGTCGGCCGCGTCCGCGAAGCGCGCGTGCCGCGTGAAGTAGTCGGAAAGCTCGAGCACCACGCCGGCGGCGGGCTCGGCGGAGCGGTACGCCTGCGGAAACTGCACGAAATCCGCCCGGTGCCGACGGAGCGCGCCGGCCGCGAGCGCGAGGAAGTCCGGGGTCAGCTGATAGTCGGCATCGACCACGACGACATGGGTGGCCTTCGGGTTTGTGGCTGCGAAAGCGATGTTGAGCGCCCCCGCCTTGGCTCCTTCGACGCGATCCTCATGAAGGAAGCGAAACCGTCCGTGCCCCTGGCACCAGTCGCGGACCGGGTGCCACACCGCGGGATCGGCGGTGTTGTTGTCCATCACGATGACCTCGAAATCCGGGGGATCGATCTGGGCGTCGAGGCTCTCGAGCGTCGCGATCACCAGCGCCGGGGGCTCGTCGCATGTGGCGACATGGACCGAGAACACCAGCGGACGGTCGGCGTCGCGGTCGGAGGGCTCGACCGGGAGCACGCGCGGGCGCACCAGCAGCGTCCAGAAATGGCCCGACGCGAGCGACACTTGCGCCACCAGAACAACGATCATGACCATGATGGCCGCCCCGGGCGCCAGGCAGGCGAGAAGGGCCAGGGCCAGCCCGATCCGCTCGCTTCTCAACTGCGCGCGCAGGCGCGCGCGGATCCGGGCGCCCCGCACCGAACGAACTCCCGGCGCGACCCCGGATCCGCCTCCCTCCCCGGAAGCGCCGATAGCGAGCGGGTCGGCGTCGTTGGAAATCGTGCGCCCGGCCGAGTGCACAAACTCGGCGAGGGGAGTCGGGGACTTTCGGCCTGGCCGCTCCAGCATCGCACTAGAGCTCCGCGCGATCCCTCGACGAGGCCGAGCGAGCGGTGACCGGCCGCTCTTCCCACACCTCCTCGGTGACGACCTGGAAGCCGACCAGCGAAGAGGGCCCATAGCTCGTCGAAATGGCCACGTCGGTCGCGTCGCGGCCCGTCGCGATCAGGACGCGGCCAATGCGCGGGATGTTGTGTCGCGCGTCGAACGTGCACCACCGGCCGCCGAGGTAGGCCTGGAACCAGGCGCTGAAATCCATCGGGTCGGGTACGGGCGGAACGCCGATGTCACCGAGATAGCCGGTGCAGTACCGGGCCGGGATGTTGACGCAGCGGCAGAGCGCGATCGCCAGGTGGGCGAAATCGCGGCAAACACCGGTCCGGTCGAGATAAGCCCCGTGGGCGGTACGATGCGAATGGGCGTTCTGATAGTTGAATGTGATGTGGTCGTGCACGAAATCGCAGATCGCCTGGACACGCGACCAACCGGAGCCGACGCCGCCGAAACGCGACCAGGCAAGGTCGCTCAGAACANACCAACCGGAGCCGACGCCGCCGAAACGCGACCAGGCAAGGTCGCTCAGAACATCCGTTTCGCAGTAGCGGCTACCGAGCAGGTAGACGAGGACTTCGTCCGGCAGATCGGAAACCTCGAGTTGCGCGGCGTCCGGAACGACCGGGTCGGGTCCGCCTTCGTCGAAGATCTCGAAATCCGTCCGAACGGTCGTCAGCCCGGACGGCATGGTCACACGGGTGCACATGTTGCCGAAGCCATCGCGGTAGCGCCGCGCGGGGACGTCCGGGGAAAAACTCAGGTCCTGTCTGGTCAGCAAGTCGATATGCCGCGACGGATGGACATCGAGGGTCAGAACCATCGGAGTTGGCGCGGGGCAGTGGTAGGCGAGCTCGAATCCGGCGCGAATGCGCATCAGCGTGATCCCTTTGGTTCTTGAATGACGGAGGGCCCCCGAAAATGCCCGGAGCCCCGGCGAGCCGCGCGCGGGGTC
>NZ_JBKQWU010000096.1:0-7787 GCF_047275745.1 Amaricoccus sp. W119
GAGAAATCCATCGCTTCCGCCGAGGCGTGGATATTCATCGCCCATATCCGCGTCCTGACCAGGCGCCTCGCAAGGTATTGGCACGGCGCGTAGAGTTTCGAGTCCGGCTCTGAGAGGCTTGTCACCGAGCGCGGGCTCGGCGACGCGCTGATGGCGAGCCGGCGGCTTTATCGAGATCGCGACGAACTGGCGTGGTTCGCGACCCGGGCGCGGGCGCAGGCGTGCTACCTTGGCGGGCTCCATGCCACGGCTCGGCGCCTCCTGGGCGCGGCGTGATGCTCGCCAGGTTCTGGGCCTGGCGCGCGCGCCAGGAAGCGCTGCGCCGCGACGCCGGGCAGCTGGGCACCCGCAATAACCCTCCCCTTTGACGGCCCGTCGTGATTCACTGGTTCCATCGAGATCAGAGGGGATGAAATGGAGCAGCGGTCGCTGTTTGGATTGTCCGAGCATCTGGTTGTGTCCCGGGAGTTGGTGTAGGAGGCCGCGCGCGGCGCGGTCGATCACCGTCAGCACGCCCATGCCGTGCAAGGTCCCCGCGAGCCGGCGCCATTCGTTGCGCGCGACCGGGGAGAGATGCGGCGGGCAGCGGGGCAGACCTCGCCGCCCACGCCGCTGAAAGCGCGCTGTCGTGCCTGCTCGCTCCATGACCTTTGCCGGCCCGAAGCCGTGGCGCGGCCCGCGCGGGCCTGGCGCGACCGGATGGTCGCTGCCGAGGTCGGGCCGCGATGAAGAAGCTCCTCAACACCGTCTATGTCACAACCGAGGGCGCGGCGTTGCGCAGGGACGGCGAAAACCTCGTAGCCGAGGTGGACGGCGCCCCGAAAGCGCGGGTGCCGCTGCNCTCAACACCGTCTATGTCACAACCGAGGGCGCGGCGTTGCGCAGGGACGGCGAAAACCTCGTAGCCGAGGTGGACGGCGCCCCGAAAGCGCGGGTGCCGCTGCACATGCTGGCCTCAGTGGTGATCTTTGGGCCCGTCTTCGTCTCGCCGGCGCTGATCGGCACCTGCGCCTCGGCCGGGATTACACTTGTGCTACTCGACCGCGCCGGCCGGTTCCAAGCGCGGATCGAAGGGCCAGTCAGCGGCAACGTCCTCCTCCGCCGCGCGCAGTACCGAGCGAGCGAAGCGCCCGAAGAGATTACCCGCTCGATCGTCATCGGCAAGATCGCGGACCAGCGCGCCGTGCTGCTCCGCGCGCTGCGTGATCATGGGCCGGAGATGGCGGAGGAGGCGCGCACCGCCATTGACTTAGCAGTGGAGCGGATTGCGCACATCCTGCGCCGCGTGACCTATGCCGATGCGACGCTCGACGCGATGCGCGGCTCCGAGGGCGAGGCGGCGAACCTCTACTTCTCGGTCTTCGACAACCTGATCCGCTCACCCGACCCGGAACTCCGCTGGCGCGGCCGCTCGCGCCGCCCGCCGCTCGACCCGATAAACGCGCTGCTATCGTTCCTCTACGCGCTGCTCACCCACGATTGCCGGAGCGCTTGCGAGAGCGTCGGTCTCGATCCCGCCGTGGGCTTCCTCCATCGCGACCGCCCGGGCCGACCAAGTCTCGCGCTCGACCTGATGGAGGAATTGCGCGCGCCACTCGCCGACCGGCTGGCGCTGTCGCTCGTCAATCGCCGCCAGCTCCGCGCCGGCGATTTCCGCGCGATGGACGGGGGCGCGGTGCTCCTCTCCGACGACGCCCGCAAGCTGGTGCTGACCGCCTGGCAGGAGCGCAAGAAGGAAGAGCGCCAGCACGCCTTCCTTGGCGAGAAGGCGCCTTTCGGCCTCGTACCCAAGCACAGATGCTCGCACGGCACCTGCGCGGGGACATCGACGCCTATCCGCCATGGTTCTGGAAATGATGGTGCTGGTTACCTACGATGTGAACACGCTGACGCCCGCCGGCCGCAAGCGGCTGCGCCAGATCGCACGCGCCTGCCAGGACTTCGGCCAGCACGTGCAGTTCTCGGTCTTCGAGATCGAGGTGGATCCGGCGCAATGGGTAACGCTGAAGGCGCGGCTGGAAGGAGTGATCGACCCTGCGGTGGACAGTCTGCGCTACTATCATCTCGGCGCGAACTGGACCCACCGAGTCGAACATGTGGGCGCGAAGCCGGCGATGGACCTGGGTGGCCCCTTGATCTTTTGAATGCCAGTGCGAACCATATGCGTGCCCGAAAGGGTCGTGAGGTTCGCGCCGGCGTGGTTCTTTGAAATCGTTGGCATTTGTATCAACTCCCCGCTCTCCGCGGCAGTCGACCGCGCTTCTCGGGGAGGAATCGCGCGTGGGGTTTGACTTCTCGTGCCGTTCCAAAGTTTTCTGCCTGGACAGTCGCCCCCTTCGCGGGGGCGTGGATCGAAACCGGTAGTTTTCCCGGACGATCTTCCTTGTTTTCGTCGGCTTTGCCGTGATCTCGGCGACATGGCTCGGCCTGCGCCAACCCGAGACGCTTGCGCTCGAACGGCGGCGCCCGTTCCGGCTGTCGCTGCTGGCCGAGGGCGGCAAGGAGATCGTTACCCACCGGGTGGTGATGCGGTCGCTCCTGACCCAGTCGCTGATCTTCGGGATGCTGTTCTCGACCCTCTCCTCGACCCAGCAGGTCTTTGACACCACCTTCGGCCGGGCCGAGAGTTTTCCGCTCTGGTTCGGCGGCGTCGCACTGCTCTCGGGCCTGATGGGGCTGGTGAATGCGGCCCTGGTCGAAAGGGTCGGGATGCGCCGCCTGGTCACCACGGTGCTGGCGATCGAGATCGTCCTGATGGCGCTCGCTCTCGCCCTCACCCTGTCGGGCGTGCTGTCGCCGGGCCTGCAGTTCGCCGTCTACCTCTGCTGGATGGGAGTGATCTTCGGCCAGATGGGCCTGACCGTGGGCAATCTCAACGCCATGGCGATGGAGCCGATGGGCCACCTTGCCGGGCTGACCGCCTCGATCACCGGGTCGGCGGCCACCGTGCTGGCCGTGCTCCTCGCGGTGCCGGCCGGGCTGTCGTTCGACGGCACGCCGGTGCCGCTGATGATCGGTTCGCTGGCCATGGCCATCCTTGCGCTGCTCGTGGTCCTGCCCCTGCGCAGCACCTGACCGAACCAGCGCCGCGGCCCCGGCGCTCAACGCTCCGGGGTCTTCGCCGCATCTTCCCGGTCAACAACCGCGGGCGGCCCCAGAACTTCGCGGATGAGTTCGGGCACGGTGCTGCCAAGGTTCTCGATCATGAAGGGTCCCAGCTGGTGACCGCCACCCTTGCCCGCGGCGGCCTGGCCGATGTGGGCGAAGAACACGTTGAGCTTCTCGGCATTGTCGCGCAGCACCGCGGCGTCGATCTCGACCGGCGGATCCCCCAGCCCCAGTCGCAGCCGGCCGCCCGACTCGGTGGCCAGGATCTCGCGCAGGATCTTGACCACTTCGGCATGGGCGTGCCGGGCGTTCTCGGGGCTGTCGGCCATGTACATCAGCGCGCGCAGCTTCTTCTGGTCGGCACCCGACGGATCGAATATCGACGGCTTGCCCTGCGCCCCCTGCAGCATCTCGTAGAGATAGCGGCGGAACTGGTCGGGGCTGAAGGCGCCGGGGCCGTTCTTTGAATCGATGCCGATGGCGTCGCCCTGCTTTAAACCGGCCGGCAGGTCCTCGGCCTCGCCGATCCGGCAGATGTGGTCGAGCTTGCGCGGGGTCTTGTCGTTGATCTGGTCGACGCTCTGGAAGGCCCGCGGTGCGCTTGCGTTCGCCGTCTCGGAACTGACCTGGGCGAAGATCGCCGGCACATCGGCGCCCTCCGGCGGATTCTGGGCCAGCTTCAACAGCCCCTCGACCATGTGTTCGAACATCGACCCCTTGGCCGAGCGTTCGACATTGACGATGCCCTCGCCCAGCATCTCGCGCAGCGAGGTCTGGATGGCGGCAATGTTCTCAGGGCTTACGTCGGAGCCCAGACGGCTGCTGTAGTCTCGGACCATCAGGTCGAGCATGGCCGAGACCTCGGCCCGTGCGGCGGGCGGCAGCGCCGCGAAGCTCGACGGGCTGCCGCCTCGCACCAGGATCATGATCAGCTCGATCCGGGCCGGCTCCGACAGGCTGATCTCGGTCTCTCCGACCTTGAAGGTGCCACGCCGCGCCAGCGCCTCGAGCACCGGCGCCGGGCCCGGAATGTCAGCCTCGGCGCCGGGTTTGGAGGCGAGCGCGCGCACGAAGTCGCGGAACCCGTCCTCGATCCGCTTGCCCCGCCGGTTGAGGATGTCGGTCGCAGTGCGCGTGTCCTGCCCTGCGGCCGGCAGTGCCTCAAGCCCGCTCTCGGCAAGATCGGCAAGAAACCTCCGCACCAGCACGTCGCGATTCTTCCCGCCGCCCGTCAGCACGGCGAAAAGCCCCGACTGGTCCAGCACCTCGATCCGCTTGGCGATCGCCCGGGCCTCGGGATGGGTGAGCGTCAGGGGCGGCGTGTGGGCGCTTGCCGCGTCCATCACCTGGTCGGCCACGGCCTCCCGGGTCGACGCCACATCCTGTCCGCGCCCCTGCCGGCCGGCGCGGCGGCATGGCGGTCGAGGAAGCTTTCCTGGCCGGTAGCGATCGGCTTGGCCGCACTCATCCGGCCCAGGTCCTGCTCGCTGATCCCGCCCAGTTCCGCTTCTTCCCGGCTGCGGGCGCGCGAGCCGAACCGGATCACGCTCGCCGCGAACTTGGGGTGCTTGATCGCCTGCTGTAGGTAGTGGTTGTAGTCGGCCAGGCTGATCCGCCCCGGCGCCGGGGTGGAGCCTGCCGGCAGGGCGCGCAGGTCGACCGCGTTGAGCAGAAGCGGCCCCAGCTTCTGCACGACCTCCTTGTAGCGGTTGACCGGCTGGTGAGCGAGGAATTCGAGCGTCGTCATCAGCGCGATGCGGGCGCGGCCGGGATCGACACCCTCGGCCTCAGCCAGCAGCCGCGGCAGCGCAGCGATGGTGGCCAACGTCTCGGCGTCACCGCCGGCCAGATAAGCGCGCGACAGGGTCTCGAACACGCTGCGCTGCGCGGCCAGCGGATAATCGGTGACCCCGCCCTCGAGCAGCTGCCGCACGGTGTCGATATAGGCGGTGTGCGAGGCCTGCGGCGCATCCTTGGCGAGCATCAGGGTCCGGTTGGTCGCCAGCCCCTCGAGGATCATCGCCTGGACCTGGTGGTGCTTGCGCAGCGCGCCCTCCCCAGCGCCCTCGGCCGGTTCGAGCCCCAGCATCCGGGACACCAGCTGGAGCTGCTCGGCGAGTGCTGCATTCTTGGTGCTGGCGGGAAACTTCTCCAGCGCCAGGAACATCGCCTGCCGGGCTGCGGTCAGCTCGGCAGGCTCGGGATCGTCGCCCGTCAACGGGTGGCGCAGCGCCTCGATCGTCTCCGCAAAGAGTTTCTGCAGTCGGGTGTTCTCGGCCTTGTCTGTGTCGAAGGTCCGGGCCTTGATGCGACGGGTCAGCGCCGCCGCCCGGTCGTCGACCGTGCCGCCCCGGAGCCGGGTGAACAGATGGTCGCGCACCGCATCGGTCACAGCATCGGGCGCGAGGTTCTGCAGATGGGCATGGCGCGGATCGTTCGAGCCGCTGTTGACCAGCGCCAGCGTCTGCACCAGTTCGTCCATCTCGACCGCGCCCTTCATGGTGCGCAATAGGTTCAGAAGCCGCTTGCGTTCGGTCCGCGGCAGATCGTCGAAGCGGCGGGTCAGGTCATAGTAGGCCGCCCGCACCCGGGCCCGCGCCTCGGGCAAGTGACGGTGGATCAGCGCATCATCCGCGTCGCCCTTGGCGAACATCCGTGCCGGCTGCTGGAGCCAGGCAGGCTTTTCCTCGAGCCCGAGCGCGACCCTGTTCCGCCGGTCGGCGGACCAGTCGTCCAGTTCGTCCCGCCGCCCGGTCAGCGCCTTCAGCGCCGCCTCGGCCTGGGCCAGATCGGCCAGCGTCCGCTGCCGGCTGCCGGGCCACAGCGCCGCCTCGGCCCGGGCGCGCAGCCGGCCGATGGCGCGCTCTTGCGCGTCGATCTCGATCTCGACCTTGCCGCGATAGGCGGCGAACTGGTCGTCGACCGTCAGCTCGTCCCAGCGCGCGATCCGCCCCTCGTCGAGCCCGCCCAGCCGCGACCGGAACTCGGGGTCGTGGTACTGCAGAACATGCAGCCCCTCTTCGCCGAGCCGGCCCGGATCGGCGCCGGCGCGCATCAGCACCACCGGCCGGCCGCCGACGATCAGGGTCACCGCGCTTTCGTTGCCGCTGCCGTGGACGAAGCTCAGGAAGGCGTCGTCTGGCAGCACGATCAGCGGCGTCTGAAGCACCTTCCGTTTCATCCCGAAGGGCACGAGGTCGAGGAAGGCGCGCTTCTGCGCCAGCGCCTCGCGGAACCGCGGTCGGCCGTGGCGGGTGGCGGCCGTCTCGGTGATCGCAGACCGCAGGGCGTCGAGATCGGCCGCGGGACGGCGCGCCTTGACATCGGCCAGGATCGCCTCGATCCGCACGTCGTCGAGCGGGGTGCGGGTGAACTGCGCCACCCGGACCTCCATCAGCGCGTCGGGCGTTAGTTGGCCCATGGCGGCGCGGTGCTCGGGCGGCACGTTGTCCATGTAGAGCGCGCGCGCCGCTTGTTCGATCACGCGCCCCGACATCTGCTGGACCGCCGCAGCGGCCGCCTCGGGCGTCATGCCTGCGGTGCGCAGGATCGCCGCGGCCCTGGCGAGACCTGCGGCATCGCCCGCCCGCAGATGGCGATGCAGCGCCTCGGCATCGCGCGGCCGAAGCCCGGCCACCGTCGCGCGCAGGGCCTCGGGGCTCGCCGCGGCCAGATCGTCGCGGATCCGGGCGTGGCGGGCGGCAACGACGCTGCGTGCGGCAGCGGTCTCGCGCCCCGCCGTCTCCATCTGCTCCCGCACCCGGCGGCGCAGACCCGGATCGTCGGGGATCGCCGCCTCGGTCGCGCGGCGGAAGTCGGTCTCGCCAGCGGCAAGCGCCCGGGCCAGCGCCTGACGGCTGCCGGGCGGCAGGTCGGCCAGTTCGCTGAAGTCGAGCCCCTTCAGCACCGCCCGCTCGGGGCCGCGCACGCCCGAGAGCATTTCCTTCTCGGTCTCCCGCAGCCGCGCCCGGCGGGCCCGGCGCTCGGGCGCATGGGCCTCATTGGCGCGCACCAGCACCCGGTCGAACTCGGCAACGTCGAGCCTGTGTTTCGGCGTGCAATTGGTGCCCACCTGACCCGGTGATCGGCGTCTAATCGGGGACCACCCGCCGGGTCATCTATGCTCGCCTGCGATCGGAGCTGGCGAAGAGGCGGAGGATGACGACGGTGGAAACGGTTGGACGGATCAGGCGGGCGTATTTCGTGCAGAAGCAATCGGTGCGTGAGATCGCGCGACGGCTTCATGTGTCGCGGAAGACGGTCCGGAAGGCGATCGAAGCCGAGGATGGCAAGTTCAGCTATGACCGCGCGGTTCAACCGATGCCGAAGCTCGGCGAGCACGTCGCCGAACTCGAGCGGCTTCTGGCGGAGAACGAAGGGAAGCCCCGGCGCGAGCGGCTGACGTTGATGCGCCTGTTCGAGACGTTGCGGGGCCAGGGATATGAAGGCGGCTACGACGCGGTCCGGCGCCATGCGCGTCGCTGGCAGCGCGAGGAAGCGGGCCGTACCGCGACCGCGTTCGTGCCGCTCAGCTTCGATCCGGGCGAGGCTTATCAATTCGACTGGAGCCACGAGATCGTGGTTCTCGCGGGCGTGACGACGACGGTGAAGGTGGCGCATGTCCGGCTGTGCCATAGCCGGATGTTCTTCGTGCACGCCTATCCGCGCGAGAGCCAGGA
>NZ_JBKQWU010000097.1:0-7596 GCF_047275745.1 Amaricoccus sp. W119
CTGAACGGCGTCGACAACGTCTGGCTGTCGGCGAAGGAGGCCAAGGCCTTCTGCCCGCCGCTCGACCTCAACCCGAACGCCCGCTACCCGGTGATGGGCGCCGCCCTCCAGCGCCGCGCCGGCACCGCGCGGCATGACGCGGTGGCGTGGGGCTATGCCCGCGCCGCCGCCGCGCGCGGCGTCGACATCATCCAGAACTGCCCGGTGACGGCGATCCGCCGCGGCCCCGACGGCCGCGTGACCGGCGTCGAGACGGCGAAGGGCTTCATCGCCGCGAAGAAGGTCGCCGTCTCCGCCGCCGGCCACACCTCGGTCGTCATGGAAACGGCCGGCGTGCGCCTCCCCCTCGAATCCTACCCGCTGCAGGCGCTGGTCTCCGAGCCGATCAAGCCGATCTTCCCCTGCGTTGCCATGTCGAACTCGGTCCACGCCTACATCAGCCAGTCCGACAAGGGCGAGCTCGTCATCGGCTCCGGCACCGACCAGTACGTCAGCTACTCCCAGCGCGGTGGCCTCCCGCTGATCGAGCATACGCTGGCCGCGATCTGCGAGATCTTCCCGATCTTCCGGCGGATGCGGATGCTGCGGAAATGGGGCGGCATCGTCGACGTGACCCCGGACCGCTCGGCGATCCTCGGCAAGACGCCCGTCCCTGGCCTCTACGTCAACTGCGGCTGGGGCACAGGCGGCTTCAAGGCGACCCCCGGCGCGGCGCACGTCCTCGCCCACACGGTGGCGAAGGACGAGCCGCACCCGATCAACGCGCCCTTCACGCTGGAGCGCTTCACCACCGGCCGGCTGATCGACGAAGCCGCCGCCGCCGCCGTCGCGCACTAGGGAGACGAGAGATGCTGCTGATCCATTGCCCCTATTGCGACGAGACCCTGCCCGAGCTGGAATTCGCCTACGCCGGCGAGGCCCACATCGCCCGCCCGGCCGACCCGTCGAAGCTGACCGACGAGGAATGGCGCGACTTCCTCTTCATCCGCACCAACCCCAAGGGCGTGCACTTCGAGCGGTGGAGGCACATCAACGGCTGCGCCCGCTTCTTCAACGCCGTGCGCGAGACCGTCGGCGACAAGTTCCTTGCCACCTACAAGGCGGACGCGCCCCGTCCCGACCTCGCCAGCCTGACGGGAGAGCCCAAGTGACGACCTATCGCCTCCCCAACCGCGGCCGCGTCGATCACGCGAAGCCGGTCAGGTTCACCTTCGACGGCAAGGCCTACACCGGCCTCGCCGGCGACACGCTGGCCTCGGCGCTGCTCGCCAACGGCGTCCACCTGATGGGCCGGTCGTTCAAGTACCACCGGCCGCGCGGCGTGGTCTCGGCCGGCTCCGACGAGCCGAACGCGCTCTTCGGCACCCGCCGCGGCCCCGGCCGCTTCGAGCCGAACACCCGCGCCACGCTGCAGGAGCTTCGCGCCGGGCTGGAGGCCACCAGCCAGAACCGCTGGCCCTCGCTCGCCTTCGACATGGGCGCGATCAACGACAACCTCGGCTCGCTGTTCTCCGCCGGCTTCTACTACAAGACCTTCATGTGGCCCCGCGCCTTCTGGGACCGTGTCTACGAGCCGGTGATCCGCAACGCCGCCGGCCTCGGCGTCTCGCCGACCGAGCACGATGCCGACAGCTACGCCTCGCGCTTCCACCATGCGGACGTCCTCGTGGTCGGCGCCGGTCCCGCCGGCCTCGCCGCCGCGCTCGCCGCCGGCCGCTCCGGCGCGTCCGTGATGCTGGTCGACGAGCATGCCGAGATCGGCGGCACCCTCCTCTCCGAGCCCGCCGTCGCCATCGACGGCAAGCCGGCGTGGGACTGGCTCGCCGCCACCGCGGCCGAGCTCGCCGCGCTTCCGAACGTCACGGTGATGCCGCGCACCACCGCGATCGGCTACTACCACCAGAACCTCGTCGGCCTCTGCCAGCGCCTGACCGACCATCTCGACACCGCCCCCGACGGCGCTCCGCGCGAGCGGATGTGGAAGGTCCGCGCGAAGGAAGTCGTGCTGGCGCAGGGCGCGCTGGAGAAGCCGCTGGTCTTCGACGGCAACGACCGCCCCGGCGTGATGCTGGCCGGCGCCGCCCAGACTTACCTCAACCGCTACGGCGTCAAGGTCGGCAACCGCCCGGCGATCGTCACCGCGCATGACAGCGCCTGGCACACCGCCTTCGACCTCGCCGAGGCCGGGGCGAAGCCCGCCGTCATCGTCGACGTCCGGGCCACGGTGGATCCGGCACTGACCGACCGTGCCCGCGCCCTCGGCATCGAGGTGCTCACGGGGCGCACCGTCACCGGCACCTCCGGCCGGCTGCGGGTGAAGTCCCTTCGGGTCAACCGCATGGACGGCGGCAAGGCCGGCGCGGCGCGCGACATCGCCTGCGACACGGTGCTGATGTGCGGCGGCTGGACCCCGTGCCTGCACCTCTTCAGCCACACGCAGGGCAAGCTCGCGTGGAACGAGGCGGCCCAGTGCTACCTCCCCGGCACCAAGACCGAGGCGGTGCAGATCGCAGGAGCCGGCCGCGGCCTCTGGGGCATCGCCGCGTCGCTCGAGGACGGCGCCAACGCGGGCGCGCTCGCCGCGAAGGACGCGGGGAGCGAAGCCGAGGCGCCGGCCTTCACCGTGACCGCCGATCGTACCGGCTCGGGCGTGACGCTGAAGGAACTGCCGACCGACCGCGACCCCGGCAAGGCCAAGGCCTTCATCGACTTCCAGAACGACGTCACCGCCAAGGACATCCGCCTCGCGGTCCGCGAGGGGATGCGCTCGATCGAGCACGTCAAGCGCTACACGACGAACGGCATGGCGACCGACCAGGGCAAGATGTCGAACATCAACGGCCTGATGATCGCCGCCGACGCGCTCGGCAAGGCCCCGCCGCAGGTCGGCCTCACCACCTTCCGCCCGCCCTACTCGCCGACGACCTTCGGCGCCTTCGCCGGCTACCACAAGGACGCGACCTTCGAGGTCACCCGCAAGACGCCGATCGACCCGTGGGCCGAAGCCCACGGCGCCGCCTTCGAACCCGTCGCGCTCTGGCGCCGCGCCTGGTACTTCCCGAAGCCGGGCGAGGACATGCACGCCGCCGTCTCCCGCGAGTGCCGCGGCGCCCGCGCCTCGGTCGGCATCTTCGACGCCTCGACGCTCGGCAAGATCGAGGTCGCGGGGCCGGACGCGGTCGAGTTCATGAACCGGATGTACACCAACCCCTGGACCAAGCTCGGGGTCGGCCGCTGCCGCTATGGCCTGCTGCTCGGCGAGGACGGGTTCATCCGCGACGAT
Organism: Amaricoccus sp. W119; assembly: GCF_047275745.1. Lineage (NCBI taxonomy): Bacteria > Pseudomonadati > Pseudomonadota > Alphaproteobacteria > Rhodobacterales > Paracoccaceae > Amaricoccus > Amaricoccus sp. W119. Next base: position 3,284 of record NZ_JBKQWU010000097.1, read on the forward strand.
GGCGTGATCGGCCGGCTGGCCGAGGACCGCTTCCACGTCACCACGACGACCGGCGGCGCGGCGCGCGTCCTCAACATGATGGAGGACTATCTGCAGACCGAGTGGCCCGACCTCAAGGTCTGGCTCACCTCGACGACCGAGCAGTGGGCGACGATCGCGCTCCAGGGCCCGAACGCCCGCGAGCTCCTCGCCCCCTTCGTCCCCGACGCCGACCTCTCGGCCGAGGCCTTCCCGCATATGGCGGTGATCGAGACGACCGTCGCCGGCTTCCCCGCGCGGCTCTTCCGCGTCTCCTTCACCGGCGAGCTCGGCTTCGAGATCAACGTCCCCGCCCGCCACGGCCGCGCCCTCTGGGAGAAGCTGTGGGAGGCCGGCCAACAGTACGACATCGTGCCCTACGGCACCGAGTCGATGCACGTGATGCGGGCGGAGAAGGGCTACATCATCGTCGGCCAGGACACCGACGGCACGCTGACGCCGGACGACGCCAATCTCAACTGGGCGATCGGCAAGGCGAAGCCCGACTTCGTCGGCAAGCGCTCGCTCACCCGCCCCGACATGGTGGCGAAGGGCCGCAAGCAGCTCGTCGGCCTGCTGACCGACGACCCCAAGGTCGTCTTGCAGGAAGGCGCCCAGATCGTCGCCGACCCGGCGCAGCCGAAGCCGATGACCATGCTCGGCCACGTCACCTCGTCCTACTGGTCGGACGCGCTCGGCCGCTCGATCGCCATGGCGGTCGTCGCCGACGGCCGCGCCCGCGACGGCGAGACCCTGCACATCCCGATGCCCCAGGGGACGATCACCGCCAGGGTCACGAAGACCACCGTCTTCCTCGATCCCGAAAACAGCCGGCTGAGCGCCTGAGAGGAGTTGGAGCCATGACCACCGCGACCGCCTCCGCCACCACCTCGGGCGTGACCATCACCGAGCTGCCGCCGACCACCCGCGTCGCGCTGCGCCTCGCCGACCCCGCCGTCATCCACCTGCCGACCGTCNCGCCTGAGAGGAGTTGGAGCCATGACCACCGCGACCGCCTCCGCCACCACCTCGGGCGTGACCATCACCGAGCTGCCGCCGACCACCCGCGTCGCGCTGCGCCTCGCCGACCCCGCCGTCATCCACCTGCCGACCGTCGTCGGTACCCGCGGCGTGCAGGGCGCGCGCACCGCGCTCTGCCTCGGCCCCGACGAATGGCTGATCGAGGCGCCGGAGACCGAGCGCGCCGCCCTGCTCGGCGACCTCGCGCGGATCCCCGGCCCGCACAGCGCGGTCGAGGTCTCCGACCGCGAGATCACCTACAGTCTCGAAGGCCCGGCCGTCCTGACGCTGCTCGCCACCGGCGCCCCGCGCGATCTCGCGGCGATGCCGGTCGGCACCGGCGCCCGCACCGTCTTCGACACCGCGCAGGTCGTCCTCGTCCGCGATGCCGACGACCGCTTCCGCCTTACCGTCTGGCGCTCCTTCGCGCCGCACGTCCGCGCCCTCCTCGCCCTTGCCGAGCGTGAGCTCGCCGCCGGCCTCTAAGGAACCAAGCCCCATGCTCGACACGGACACCTCCCGCCTCTCCGACACCGCCGTCGCCGCCGCCATCGGCCGCGAGCTCGGCCGCCAGCAGCATCAGATCGAGCTGATCGCCTCGGAGAACATCGTCTCCCGCGACGTGCTGATCGCTCAAGGGAGCGTCCTGACCAACAAGTACGCCGAGGGCTACCCCGGCAAGCGCTACTACGGCGGCTGCGAATTCGTCGACGAGGTCGAGACGATCGCCATCGACCGGGTGAAGCAGCTGTTCGGCGCCGGCTTCGCCAACGTCCAGCCGCATTCCGGCGCGCAGGCCAACCAGGCGGTGTTCCTCGCCCTGCTCCAGCCCGGCGACCGCATCATGGGCATGAACCTGGCCCATGGCGGCCACCTGACCCACGGCTCGCCGGTCACCATGTCCGGCAAGTGGTTCGACGTCGTGAGCTATGAGGTCCGGGCACAGGACCAACTGATCGACATGGACGCGGTGCGCGCCCGCGCGCTCGAGACGAAGCCGAAGCTCATCATCGCCGGCGCTTCCGCCTATCCGCGCGAGATCGACTTCGCCCGCTTCCGCGAGATCGCCGACGAGGTCGGAGCCTATCTCATGGTCGACATGGCGCATTACGCGGGGCTGATCGCCGCCGGGCTCTATCCGAATCCGGTGCCGCATGCCCATGTCGTGACCTCGACCACCCACAAGACGCTGCGCGGGCCCCGCGGCGGCATCATCCTGACGAATGACGAGGCGCTGGCGAAGAAGCTCAACTCCGCCGTCTTCCCCGGAAACCAGGGCGGACCGCTCATGCACGTCATCGCCGCCAAGGCCGTCGCCTTCGGCGAGGCGCTCGAGCCCTCGTTCAAGACCTACGCCGCGCAGGTCATCGCCAACGCCCGGACCCTTGCCGCCACCCTGCGGCAGGGCGGCCTCGACATCGTCTCCGGCGGAACCGACTGCCACATGGTGCTCGTGGACCTGCGGCCAAAGGGCGTGACGGGCCGCGACGCGGAACGCGCGCTTGAAAGGGCGGGCCTGACCTGCAACAAGAATGCGATCCCCTTCGACCCGGAGAAGCCCTTCGTGACCTCCGGTGTCCGCCTCGGTACCTCCGCCGGCACGACCCGCGGCTTCGGCGAGGCGGAATTCGCCCGCGTCGGCGAGCTCGTCCTGAGGGTGGTCGATGCGCTGGCCGCGTCGGGCGGCGAGGGTGATGCCGCGGTCGAGGCCGAGGTACTGGCCGAGGTGCGCAAGCTCACCGACGCCCACCCGATCTACGCCGGCTGACGGACGCGGGGGGCGTGCGCGGAAGTGTCGGCGCGCGCAGGCGTTCCGACGCTCCCCGCCGAGCGGCCTGAACCCTCCTTGCCAAGGGGTTAACGCGCGGAACGAAACGTAGTACGATCAACGGCTTGACCTCCGTCGCACGCGCGCGACGGAGCCCGTCGCACATCCCCGGAGGGGCCATGTTCCTCAGCGTCTTCGACATCTTCAAGATCGGCGTCGGCCCATCGAGCTCGCACACGATGGGCCCGATGCTCGCCGCCGCCCGCTTCCTCGACGCGCTCCGCGACGGCTCGGACCGGGTGCCCGGCTCGGGCAAGGTGGCGCGCCTCGAAGCCTCGCTTCACGGCAGCCTCGCCTTCACCGGCAAGGGCCATGCGACCGACCGCGCGGTGATCCTCGGCCTGCTCGGCTTCGTGCCCGAGACGCTCGACGCGGAAGAGGCCGAGCGGCGGTTGACCGAGCTCGGCGAAACCGGCCGGATCGACGTGCCGGAGATCGGGCCGCTGGCCTTCGACCCGGAGAAGGGCGTGATCTTCGACTACGGCCCGCCGCTTCCCGGCCATGCCAACGGCATGGTGCTGCGCGCCTTCGACGCCCAGGACAACCTCTATCTGACCGAGACCTATTATTCGGTCGGCGGCGGCTTCGTCCTGACCGAGCGCGAGATGAAGGGCGCGACGATCAAGGGCGACGACGCCAAGATCACCCGCCCCTACCCTTTCGCGACCGCCGCCGAGATGCTGGCCATGGGCGAGGCCTCGGGCCTTTCCATCGCCGCGATGAAACGCGCGAACGAGACGGCGGGCGGGCAATCCCCGCTCGACGCCGGCATCGACCGGCTCCTGAAGGTGATGAACGACTGCGTGGACCGGGGTCTCGCCACGGATGGCATCCTGCCCGGCGGGCTCAACGTCCGCCGCCGCGCCCGCGCGATCCACGAGGCGCTGCTCGCCGAGCGCGGCAACAACCTCGCCCAGCCGCATACGGTCAACGACTGGCTCTCGGTCTATGCGATGGCGGTCAACGAGGAGAACGCCGCCGGCGGACAGGTCGTGACCGCGCCGACCAATGGCGCCGCGGGCGTCGTGCCGGCTGTCATCCGCTACTACCGAGACCATTGCGTCGGCGCGAGCCACAGGGGCACCCGCGACTTCCTGCTGACCGCCGCGGCGATCGGGGGGATCATCAAGACCAACGCCTCGATCTCGGGCGCCGAGGTCGGCTGCCAGGGCGAGGTCGGCTCCGCCGCCGCGATGGCCGCCGCCGGGCTCTGCGCCGCGCTCGGCGGGACCAACGCGCAGATCGAGAACGCGGCCGAGATCGCGCTCGAACATCACCTCGGCATGACCTGCGACCCGGTGAAGGGTCTCGTCCAGGTCCCCTGCATCGAGCGCAACGGCCTCGGCGCCATCAAGGCCGTCGCGGCGGCGAGCCTCGCGCTGCGCGGCGACGGCACCCATATCGTGCCGCTCGACGCCTGCGTGGAGACCATGCGCCAGACCGGCCA
>NZ_JBKQWU010000098.1:0-7583 GCF_047275745.1 Amaricoccus sp. W119
AAGCCGCCCGCGCCGGCCGCCGTGCTCTGGCCGGAGACGCCGACCACTTCAACCATGGCCGCGAAGCCGACCATGCATTAGATCTGAACCGGGCCACCCAATGGGGGCAGGCCAAACTGCGCCAGGCGAACGAGATCCTGAAGAAGGCGTCGGCTTATTTTGCGATGGCGGAGCTCGACCGCCCGTTGAAGCGATGAAGGCGTTCATCGATGCGCACCGTGAGGTCCATGGAGTCGAGCCGATCTGCCGCGTTCTGCCGATCGCTCCGTCGACTTATCACGAGCACGCCGCCCGCCGGCTCGATCCGGGCCGGCTCCCGCCGCGCGCACGACGCGATGCCCGGCTCAGCGTCGAGATCCGGCGCGTTTTCAATGAAACTTCGGCGTCTACGGGGTCCGCAAGGTCTGGCGCCAGATGCACCGGGAGGGCTTCGATGTTGCTCGTTGCACCGTGTCCCGCCTGATGCGGAGCATGGGGTTGTCGGGCGCGGTCCGCGGAAAGCGCATCCGGACCACCGTGCCGGATCCCGCTGCGCCTTGTCCGCGCGACCGGGTGAACCGGGTCTTCAGGGCGCCGGCGCCGAACATGCTGTGGGTGTCAGACTTCACCTACGTGGCGACCTGGGGCGGCTTCGTCTACGTCGCCTTCGTCATCGACGTAACCCTCCGCCGAGGGCCGCAGGTCAGGCCGCCTGCGACGCCGTGGTCTGGCTCCAGTTCCAGGGCAGGAGCTTGTCGAGCTGGGACATGGGAGTGCCGGCGATCCTGCCGAGGACATCGGCGAGCCAGGCTTGCGGATCGACGTCGTTGAGCTTGGCGGTGGCGATCAGGGAGTACATGAAGGCCGCCCTGTCGCCGCCGCGGTCGGAACCCGCGAACAGCCAAGCCTTACGGCCTATGGCGACGCCGCGCAGCGCGCGCTCGGCCGCGTTGTTGGTGAGGCAAGCCCTTCCGTCCGCGAGAACGCCCGCGAACCCGTCCCAGCGCCTGAGCATGTAATCCATCGCCTTGGCCACCGGGGCATGGCGCGAGAGTGCCGCGCGCTCGCGGCGCATCCATGCCTCGAGATCGGCGACCAGCAGGGTGATATCGGCCCGCCGCGCGGATAGGCGGGCTTTGGCGGCCAGGCCGTTGATCGCCCGCTCGGCGTCGAAGATCGCATCGATGCGCGTCACCGCCTCGAGCGCGATCGGCGAGACCGGGGGCGCCTGCTTGCCGCGCCGGGCGGAGGCGGCGATATCCGCGAGTTCGAAGAACTTGCGGCGCGCATGGGACCAGCAGAGCGCCTCGGTGATCGGCTCTGGCTGGCGATCGGCGGCGTAGAGCCCGCCGAAGCCGGCATAGGCGTCGGTCTGGAGAATGCCGCTCCAGCCTGCGAGGTGGGACTGGGGATGTTCCCCATGGCGATCACGCGAGAAGCGGTAGAGCGCCGCGGGTGGCGCGCCGCCGGCGAAAGGGCGGTCATCGCGGACATAGACCCAGAGTCGCCCGGTATCGGTCTTGCCCTTGGCCAGCACCGGGACCGGAGTGTCGTCGCCGTGCAGTCGCTCGGCGGCGAGGACATGGGCCGCGATCAGCCCGCGCAGCGGCGCGAGCGCGGCGGTGGCCGCGCCGACCTGATCGGCGAGCGTCGAGAGGCTGAGTTCGACGCCTTCGCGGGCATAGCGCTCGGCCTGCCGGTTCAGCGGCTGATGCTGGCCGAACTTCTCGAACAGGATCGTTGCGAGCAGGTTCGGCCCGGCCCAGCCGCGCGGCGTCGGATGGAACGGGGCCGGCGGCTGGCTGATCCGCTCGCAATCCCGGCACGAGAACTTCTCGCGGACGGTTTGGATCACCTCCAGCGTCTCGGTGATGTCCTCCCCGAGCTTGACGATCCGGCCCGAGCCGCAAGCGTCGCACTGGCAGGGCGCGGCGATCACCACCCGTTCGCGCGGCAGATGTGCCGGGAACGGCTTGCGCCCGGTACGCCGACGCGCGGGGCCGAGAGGCGCGGGCGTGCTGGGGCGCGCGGGCGCTTGGGCCGCCAATTCATCCTCGGTCGCGGCGGCCTCGAGTTCCTCGAGCTGGAGTTCGAGCTGGTCGAGCAGCCGCGCCTTGCGCTCGGACCCGGCGCCATAGAGCGCGCGCCGGAGCTTCTCGATCTCGAGCCTGAGCGCCGCGATCAACGCCTCCGCGCCGGACAGAACCGCCCGGTCCCGCGCGGCTTCCAAGGTCAGGGCCTCGGCCGAGATGGAGCGCGCCTCCGCCGCCGCGAGCGCGGCGCGCAGAGCCTGGATCTCCTCGGCGGCATCGGACATACCTTAAGTTTATCGCATGTCCTCAATATGTTGGAATAAAATCAGCGCTCCGGCCTCATCCCGCGGAAGAGGCCCGCCAGGTCTGGCGCGGATTACGCCAATCGATGCCTTCGAGCAGGTAGCCGAGCTGCGCCGCCGAGACCGCCACCGCGCCATCGGCCGGTGTCGGCCAGATGAAACGCCCATGATCGAGCCGCTTCACGTAAAGCGACATGCCGACGCCATCGTGCCAGAGTGCCTTCATCAGCGACCCGCGCCGCCCCCGGAAGCAGAACAGTTCCCCGGCGTGCGGATCGCGCTTCAGGCCCTCCTGGACCAACAGCGCCAGCCCGTTCATCCCTTTCCGCATCTACGGACGCCTCCCGGATTGCAAGGCGGTTTACTGATCTAACTGCTGGCAGGCTTGCAGCCATCTATCCGGCCTCCAGCAGCGGCTTACAATCGGCCGCGGGCCACCATGAGATCCGTTGAACCCTTGTCCCATCATATCGTCGAGCTCGGGGCTCAATGCGCAAACCGGGTCGATCGGGTTCTGGTCTCGCCAGTCATGTCATCTCAGATCACCGCCCTCGCAATTCCCGTAGTTCCCTCAGCCTTGTCAGGCCGCCCTGTAGGCCGTTCCCTTAGTGACCATCGACCACATGATCCTAGCCATCTTGTTGGCCACGGCGACAGTGACGATGTTGAAGTGCCGCCGCTCCAGCATCTTGTTGATCCAGTCCCATATTCCACCGGTTCGACCGCGCGCGACTCGAACGACGGCGCGCGCACCGTGGATCAGTTGCTTCCGGAGATAGGTGTTGCCGCGTTTGGTGATGCCGAAGGTTCGCTCCTTTCCCCCGCTTGAATGCTGGCGCGGCGTGATCCCCAGCCAGGCAGCAAAGGAGCTGGCGCGATCAAACGAGCCTCCGGCCGTCAAGAACGCGGGCATGGCGGTGGCAATGACAGGTCCTACCCCGGGCATCGCGCGCAGGCGCCGTGAGACGTCATCCTCTTTGCATTTGGCCACGAGCTTCTTGTCGAGCTCGGCGATCGAGCGGTCGTAGTCGCGAATCTCCGCGGCGATCATGCCCAATAAGTCCGTCACCTCCCGAGGCAGTGTCGAACCGGTTTCTTCAACAGCTATCAGCAGTTGGTTCAAACCGGCGCGTTGGTTCGCCGAAACGAGGCCGAACTCGGCCAAGTGCCCTCGCAACGCGTTGATCGCGCCGGTGCGCCGTCGAATGAAGTGGTCGCGCACCCCGTGCAGCATGAGCGTCGCCTGCTGCGCTTCGCTCTTCACCGGCACGAAGCGCATGCCGGGACGCTGCACCGCCTCGCAGCATGCCTCTGCGTCGGCCGCGTCGTGCTTGTTCCCTTTCACATAGGGTCGCACGTATTGCGGCGGCATGAGCCGGACATCATGACCGAGTTCCGCGAGGCAGCGGCCCCAGTGGTGTGCACCGGAGCCCGCGTCCATTCCGACCAGGCACGGTGGGTGCGTCGCCATCTCGGCCAGGAACGTTGCCCGGGTCAGCCGCCTCCGAAGCACGGTCCTTCCCTGGGCATCAACGCCATGAACCTGAAAGACGCGCTTCGCAATATCCACGCCAATAACCGAAACGGACATGTTCCTTCTCCCTATTGCCAGGCTGACAGCCTGGCGCCGCGCCAAGGGAGGCGTCCATCCCATCATGTCGGTCGCGCCGCCGGCGAGCCAGACCTTCGCCCCCGGCGGAAAGGCGATCATGCCCGCTCCAGAACCGCGATCACCCGCGCCAGCGCCGCCGGGTCGATCCCGGCGCCGACGATGAGCCGCCGCCCGTTCATCAGCACAATCTCGACCCGCTCCGCGCTGGGTGCTGGGCCGGTTCTCGCAGCCGCCTCGGGCGCCAGCGCCACGGGCGCGAAGCTCGGAGCCGGCTCCGCCCCGAGCCTGCCTTCGCGGGCCAGCCGCCGCCAGGTCGTCAGCAGCGAGCGTGAGATCCCATGCTTGCGCGCCGTCGCGGTAACCATGCGAGGGCCGGAGAAGCTCGCCTCGACGATCCGCAGCTTGTCCGCGTCGCCCCAGTGGCGACGACGCGCGGCATCCGCCGCAGACAGCACTTCGATCTCAAATCCGGACTTAAGGTCGACCATAAGGTCGCATCTACCATCCCGGCCAATGCCAAGTCAGACGGTCCTCGGCGGAGGGATACAGCTGGTCGATACGCACGCTGCTCAATGTTTACTGACGTGACCTCAAGCGCCTTCGCCTACGCGGGCGCCTTTGTCTACGGTCGGACCCGTACGCGGGCGGCGCGCGAAGACCGCATGGCGGCGAAGGTCTATTGCTATGGCTTGGGCACTTGAATTGGCTGTACCGGCCCTAGTAGCTCTTCTATGCCAAGCGGAGGGTCGTTCTCGTCGCTGCCTGGCTCGTCCACCGACAGATCCCCAACCAACACAGACAAGTTGACGACTTCGCAGCGCTGAAATGTAGGATTTTCACCCGAATCTCTAATCGCTGCCATCAGTATAGCCATATCGCCATCGCTCAACCTTAGACAACCGTGGGTAGCTCTCAACCGACTTCCTGTTCCGAGCGTCCCGCCGTGGATCAATAGTCCGACGCGACCGTTGCCTTTTGCATCCATGGCTTGACCATCGACAGGGTCTAAGACCAATGCGCCGTTCGATCCGTATGAATTACTTGAGTAAGGCGTACCGGCACCAGTTGCTACAGCACGAGGCACTGCATATCGGCCCGTAGGCGTGTCCCCAAATGGTAAACTAGGGTCGCGCTGGGGGTTCCCGGCCAAGAGCGCTCGGGCGTTATCGGCTTTTCCCAGAACCTTCAGGTCTGCGACAATCGCAGCGCCGCTTACACGCTTCAACGTAAGCAGACCTGTTCGGTGCCTATCAGAGGGCAATCGTACGTCCAAGACGAGATCGACCGGTTGCGCTAGTGTTGGGCATGGGAGCGTTGCAGCCGTTAGCACAGCGATGAATCCGCGCCTTGAGATCATCATGCCTCTCCGTTAGGGTGACGAGTTATGTTGGAATTCGTTAGTTTTCTCTCCGGATTATCCCGTTACATTTTTGTAACGCATGCTTCTGTCTCCAATAGAAGCCCCGCTGCTTCTGCTGCATGGGCGGTATTTCGCGAAGCTGGCGTCAGGCGCCACGCAAAGGTGTCGCCGCCCCAGGTGACCGCCCCACGCCACCGGCGAGAAAGGTGACCCACCGACGGCGCCACCGGCCGGAACGATTGAGGAGGCGATCGACCCAAGATCATTGCTGACCGACATTCTCGCCGATGAACCGCTGCGTGTACGGCATAGGGAGTTCTGTTGCTCCGCGATCCGGTATTCGAAGGCCGCTCTACTCAAGAACCGCCGAGACGGCAATAATGAAGGTCATGCAATCACTCTTGCCGAGCTTGTATGCTTCGAAGACGCGGTGAGACGCCGCGCGAATTCGTAGTCCTCCTTGTTAACGGTTACGTCGAAGCAATTCTGCTGCACCGAGGTGTAGAGTTCCTCCTTTAGCAGACCTGGCACGGGTTCACCGAAGTACGACCACGTTGCCTCGACCGCACCCGTCGGCGCGGCGATGGTGTGTCCGATCGCCAGGAAGTCGCGTTCGCCTCCGTGTGGCTTACAACTGAGCGCGACGAAGGCGTGCCCCGGCTTGCCAGTGCTGTCGGGCGATTGTCGCGCACAGAAGGCTACGCTGTAGACCGCTTTGGGATCGGATCGATTGCTGAGGTCGAGTTCTGCAGCGCCCAAGCCGGCTCCCGACAGGGAAAGCGCCGATGCGGCCACGAGGGCCATCGAGGACAGCACCGCTGCGGCCCTGATACCCATCGGCCAGCCGCATCTCAGCCGAGAACCGCCCGGGGAACTGGCGGTGCCGTCACGGCTTCGATCATTCATCAGCATCCTCCACTTGTTCATCGGCCGAAGACATGTCGTCCGCCGGCCCGCCAGTCGTCAATTGGGCATAGCGGCAAGTCGTTGGCCGTTCTCCACAAACGCGGTGGTCAACTTAGGCGTCAGAATCCCGCAGCCTCTTGCACTCAGGCGAGGCGTCGGCCTCCCCACACTCACCCCTCACGGCGCTCCTGAAGCTGGAAATGCCGCTTCCGAACTCGCCAAAGAGGGGCGCGATTCTACCTCTGCCAAACAGGACGATGATGACTACCGCAATGACGGCCAAGCCGCCAAATCCGATGTTGCTCAGCATTAAGGTCTCCCCAGAAATACCCGTGTCACATCACGCACGCCGCCCGCAGCGGGCGGGACCATCAGCAGCGAAAGGTCAAACGTCACCTCGAAGCGGGCGCCGCCCGTGTGATATCCTGGGGCGAGCGTGCCGGGCGCCGGTGGCGGCTCCGGCGTCGGACCGTGGGGCGCCCTTGCGTCCCCTCGCATACGGGCGCCCACCCCAGCGCATCGGCCGGCACGACCAGCGAGGCCTTGGGCGCGCGCTCGACATCCTCGTTGGTCGGCGGCGTCGCAGGCTCCTCGGCGATCACCTCGCGGACGGTGAGCGGCAATCCGCCGAGGCCCATCGCGGCCAAAATAGAACAGTGATTAATTGTAACTTTTATTGATAACAGGCTATTGATTGATTCGCAATTGTAATGATGGCTCAATAACGAGTCAGGCATTGTGTTTCCCCGACGAGAATTCCCTCACCTTGGTTGCATCCTGTAGGATAGTCGCGTCGACACGTGCCGCCGTTTTTGGAGCCAACCATCATGCCCCCGCCTGAAACCTCGCCCTTACGGATCACGCCCAAGTAGCAACTCCTCTGACAGGACCAAACACATTCGCAACCCCTTCGAACAAACTTGCTGTCTCCGCTCGACCTAGTCGGTGGCGCCTGGGCCGGCCATCAGATTGGTCGACCGCCGCCGTTGCCGGTCGCCCTAGGTGCTCACTCGAGCGGCCCGGCCTCGCCGATCTCCATGAACGGTATTCTCGCGCTGAATCGCGGCCCTGAGTCGATGAAGGTGTCTGGCGAGAACATCGTCGCGAAATCGACCGGCTCGACACGGTAGCTCGCCGGCATGCGCCGGTCGACTTCTTCGAGGTAGGCGACCAGCCGGCCCGCCCCAAGAGCCTCCAGGAGGGTGTTCGGCAGGGAGAAGCTCGTGGTCCAGAAGAGCTCGCTGTTTTCTCGCTCTGCCTCGCACAGCTCGGCCAGCCCTGGTCTTGCCCCCATTTCACCGGACACTCAGGCGGTTGCGGTTTCAGCTGCGATGAACTCGCGGGGCGAGCGCATTTTCAGCCCTGAGTGCGGGTGGTTTTCGTTGTAGTCC
>NZ_JBKQWU010000099.1:0-7456 GCF_047275745.1 Amaricoccus sp. W119
AGCTGGCTGAGGGCTCCGCGCCCGGCGCGCTTGTGAAATCCGGCGAAGACCAATACCGAAATCCAACCTGCGGACTCGCGTCATGAGCGAGGGACCACCGGGGGGCAGGTCACCGACGGTGGCCTGATGAGGGACCTGCGGAAGGCGCTGATGCAGCGGATGCTGGGCGCGGAGCTGACCGAGCATCTGGGCTACGAGCACGGCGAGGTGGCGCCACCGGTGCAGACGAACCGTCGGAACGGTGTGAGCCGGAAGACGGTGAAGAGCGAGGACGGGGCCTTCGAACTGGCGGTTCCGCGCGACCGGGAGGGGAGCTTCGAGCCGCGGCTGATCGGCAAGGGCCAGACCCGGATCGACGGGCTCGATGACAAGATCATCGCGATGTACGCGCGCGGGATGAGCGTGCGCGACATCCGCGGCCATCTCGAGGAGCTGTACGGGCTCGAGGTCTCGCCCGACCTGATCAGCCGTGTCACCGACGCCGTGCTCGACGAGGTGAAGGAGTGGCGCTCGCGGGCCTTGGACGCGGTCTACCCGGTGGTGATCTTTGATGCGCTCCGCGTGAAGATCCGCGACAAGGACAGCCGGATCGTGAAAAACAAGGCGGTTTACCTGGCTCTGGGCATCACCGGCGAGGGCGAGCGCGAGGTTCTCGGGCTCTGGATCGCCGAGAACGAGGGCGCGAAATTCTGGCTCTCGGTGATGACCGAGCTGCGCAACCGAGGGGTCCAGGACATCCTGATCGCGGTCGTCGACGGGCTGAAGGGCTTCCCCGAGGCGATCACCGCCGCCTTCCCCCAGACCATGGTGCAGACCTGTGTCGTTCACCTGGTCCGCCATTCGCTGAACTTCTGCTCCTGGAAGGATCGCAAGGCCGTCGCGGCCAAGCTGCGCGAGGTCTATGTCGCCGAGACCGCCGAGGCGGCCTGGGACGCGCTCGAGGCCTTCGACGCGGACTGGGGGCGGCAGTATCCATCGATCGCCCAGGCCTGGCGCCGGGCCTGGCAGGAGGTGATCCCGTTCTTTGCCTTCAGTCCCGAGATCCGTCGAATAATTTACACCACCAAAGCGATAGAAAGTCTCAACAGAATCATCCGGAAGGCGATCAAGACCCGGGGCTCGTTTCCCTCGGAGGATGCCGCCGAGAAGCTGATCTATCTCGCGATCCGGGGCCATGAAAAAACCAGCCGAACCGTCAGAGGGTGGCTGACAGCGGTCAATCAGTTCGCCATCATGTTCGAGGATCGCTTCAAGCCCATCCAGGGCTGAGCGCGGTCAGAAAGGGATCCGGACCGGCCGCCCGATACACAAAGCCTCTGACACTCCCTGGCGTGTTCCAAGGCGATGTCCGGATCGACCTCACCAACCCCAACCAGGTCCGGGCCGCCCTCGCCGCGCGCGCCAGTCTGGCGGCCCAGATTGGGGGGAAATCGACGGAGCGGTCGGTCGCCTTCGTTCTCCTGATCGACGCGGCGGTGCCGAGGCTTCGCCTCGATTTCGACGATTTCAACCTCTCGCTCCCCGCGATCGACTCCCCGGTCCTCGACCTTTCGACCGGGTGTGATCTGCCCTTTGGCTACCTGAGCGCGCCCTTTCGAGAGCTGGCGGGCGCGTTCGACCGTCTTGCGTCCACACTCGGTCAGACGGTCGCGGTCACCGTCACCCCCACCTCGCCCAATCCTCCGAAGCTGCGGATCACCGCGAGCGCCGACGCGCCGACATGGCTTGTCGCGGATGGGATACCGCCAATCCGGCGCGCTTCTATGTCGTGATCAGCCTTTCCGGCGGCGGCCAGATCGCCACGCTCTCGGGGTTCGGCGCCTCTGGAACCGAGACCTCCGCGACGATCACGGGGCAGGTCGCCGCGGGGCGGCCGCTGTCCCTGCCATGCGGCACGCGACCGCTCCTTCGGTGAGCCTCGGCGACCGGCGCGACCCTCGTGCCCGTCGCCGAGGCTCAACTCCCGGCGCTGTGGAAGGTCACGCTGCGGGCGGGCATCCGCTTCGAGCGGCTGATGCTCTATGCGACCGATGACCCCACGGCGGCGATCGCCTTCGCGGGCGCAATCGAGCTCACGCCATCGGGCGCGCGTGATCGAGCTCAGGCTCATCGAGCCCTATCCGTTCCGGCTCATCGAACGGGCCGCAGGCGCGGTGACGGATCTCGGCCGCCGCGTCGCCTCGGTGATCTAGCCCGTCGGCGCGGCCGCCGAACCCTATGCGCTCTGGGCCGTCGAGGAGCGGCCGGACCTCGCGCTGCCCTACGTCCACCCGGCCATCCTGCGCACTCCCTCACCACGGCGCGTTTGAAGCCGATCCTTTCGCGGAATTTCAATCCCCATGTCCGCAGGCTGCTCTCGATTGAGCTCCGGGTCAGAATGACCGTCGCCACTTCGTAGATCCGTCTGCCGAGGACGCGCGCTTCGCGGGTGCATGGCGCGCCACTCATTCGCGGCGCTCATGAATGGCATTGAAAATACTCGTTGGACGATATGTCTCGTACTTGTGAAAATAATTGACCGATCAATCAACGTTCGCGTTGTTTCATTGGGATAGCGCCATGCCCATGGGCATTTTCGACGTCAATTTTCCGCGTTTTCATGGCGGATGATTTTGGATGCAGAACACTATGAAAAATAAGATAACTCCAGCATCTTTTGCTGACGCTAATGTCATTTCCAATGATTTTGGAGCGCTCGCGTATTACTACGGAACGCCCGGCGCGGACACGATCTACGGCGGCTCGGACGGCGACCAGATCTTCGGATATGGCGGCGACGACCGCGTGGGCGGCCGAGATGGCAACGACACGATCCGCGGCGGCGACGGCGCCGATTTCATCTACGGCGAGGGCGGAAACGACCTCGTGTACGGCGAGCTCGGCAACGATACGGTCGACGGGGGCATCGGCGCCGACACCGTCCTTGGCGGCGACGGCGACGACAGCCTCTACGGCAGCGCCGGGGCCGACCTGCTCTATGGCGACGCGGGCCGGGACCGGATCTTCGGCGGGCTCGACGACGACCAGATCCAGGCCGGCGACGGCGCCGACACCGTGTCCGGCGGCGCCGGAGCCGATTTCATCTATGGCGACGCGGGAGATGACTCACTCGCTGGCGAGGATGGCAACGACTACCTCTCGGGAGACGCGGGCAGCGATCTTCTCACCGGAGCCGCGGGCAACGACACGCTGCACGGCGGCGACGGCAACGACTATCTCGCCGGCGGCCTGAACGAGGATTACGTGACCGGCGGGCTCGGCAGCGACCTCATCTATGGCGAGGACGGTTACGATTACCTGCTCGGCTACGAGGGCAACGACGTCATCTACGGCGGGACCGGGAACGACACGATCGGCGGCGGCGACGACGCGGATTCGCTCTATGGCGACGCGGGCGCCGATGTCATCGGCGGCGGAAGCGGCGCCAACCGGATGTACGGCGGCGCGGACAACGACCAGATCACCGGCGGCGACCAGAACGACCTCGCCTCGGGCGACGACGGCAACGACCGCGTCTCCGGCGCCGGGGGCCAGGACACGCTGAGCGGCGGGACCGGCGACGATACGGTCAGTGGCGGCGATGGCGACGACCGGGTCTACGGCGACTCTGGCAATGACGTGCTCGACGGGGGCGCGGGCAACGACACCATCGATGGCGGGGATGGCGGCGACGTCATCTACGGCGGCGGCGGCGACAATCGACTGCTCGGTGGCGCCGGCGATGACCTGATGTTCGCCAACGAGGGCGACGACACGCTCGAAGGCGGCGCCGGCGCGGACGAGATGCAGGGCGGGCTCGGCGACGACGCGTATCACGTCGACAGCGCGTTCGACTTCCTCGTCGAGGAAGCCGGTGCGGGAACCGACACCGTCCTCTCCACCGCCAGCTACGCGCTCCGCTCGAATTTCGAGAATCTCGAGCTGCTCGGGACGGCCNTTCCTCGTCGAGGAAGCCGGTGCGGGAACCGACACCGTCCTCTCCACCGCCAGCTACGCGCTCCGCTCGAATTTCGAGAATCTCGAGCTGCTCGGGACGGCCGGGATCGGCGGCACCGGCAACGAGCTCGCCAACCGGATGACCGGCAACGACGGCATCAACGCGCTGAGCGGGCTCGCCGGCAACGACGTGCTCGACGGACGCGGCGGAGCCGACGTGCTACGGGGCGGCGACGGCGGGGATCGCCTGTCCGGCGGCGCGGGGGCGGATATCCTGATCGGCGGCCGCTCTGCGGATGTCTTCGACTTCGACCTCGCGAGCCATTCGGCGCCGGGGCAGCGGGACGTGCTCCGCGCGGGCGACGGCGGGCTCGCCTTCGACGGCGCGGGCGCGGCGGCCGGGGACCGGATCGACCTCTCGGGGATCGACGCGAACGGCGGCGCCGGTGGCAACCAGGCCTTCCGGTTCGGGAGCACCGGCACGGCGGGGATCTCGGTCGTGACCGAGGGCACAAATACCGTGGTTCGCGGCAATACCGACGGGGACGCGTCCTTCGAGTTCCAGCTCGTCATCGAGGACGGGGCGCTTCGCCACACGGCCTACACCGCGGCCGATTTCATCCTCTGACCTCGCGGCGCCGCCCGAGAGGGCGGCGCCGACCACCGACCGTCGCGAGGAACAATCCTCCGACGAAACTCGCGTCGCGCCCAACACCGGGCCGTCGGCGCGAGATCACCCAAGACGAGGATACTCGCAAGCCTCCCCCGCGGCGGCCGAGGTCCGGGCCGTGACCTGAATTCCGGGCGCCGCTTCGGGAACGGAGCGCTTGTGCGGAGCGGCGGTTTCTCGGAGAATGCGCGCATTGACGCCTCCGGGCCGTGCCCGACACGCCTCCGCCCCCGACGCAGCGCCCGCGAGAGACCCTCACATGCCGCGCAACCTGGACCTCGCAGCCCTGAGATCCTTCGTGGCGGTCGCGGAGATGGGCGGGGTGACGCGCGCCGCGCAGCAGCTGAACCTGACCCAGTCGGCGGTGTCGCTGCGGGTCAAGCGGCTTGAGGCGGTCTTCGGGCAACCGCTGCTGCGCCGCGACGGGCGTGGCGTCGCGCTGACGACGCATGGCGAGCGGCTGGTCGAGCTGGCCCGGCGCATGCTCGAGATGAACGACCAGACGCTGGTGCTCATGACCGACGCCGATCTCGCCGGGGAGATCTGGTTCGGCGTGCCCGACGACCTGCTCTATCCCCGCGTGCCCCGCGCGATGCGCGCCTTCGCGGACGAGCATCCGGCGGTGAAGGTGCATCTGCGCTCGGCGCAGACGCGGACACTGAAGGACGAGATGGCGGCCGGAACGCTCGATCTTATCCTCACCACCGAATCCGAACCCGGGGCTGGCGCGGAATCGCTCGTCGCCGAGCCGCTGGTCTGGATCGGGGCCCCCGGCGGGCGGGCCTGGCGCAAGCGGCCGCTGCCCCTGGGAACGGTGGCGAACTGCATCTTCAACCGGGCGGCGATCGACAGCCTCACCGCCTCGGCGCTCGACTGGACGATCGAGATCGACAATGTCTCGAATTCGGCGGTCGAGGCGAGCATCGCGGCCGACCTCGTCGTCCGGCTCCAGATGTGCAGCACCGTCGACCCCCAGTTCGAGATCATCGACCACGGCGGCGATCTGCCGCCGCTCCCCGAGTTCCATGTCAACCTGTACATGACCCCCGGACCGCGCGGGAGGCTGGCCGCGCCCCTCGCCGCCCATCTCCGAACCTCCTTCGCCGAGGCCGCGCTTTTGGCGGCGGAATAGGTCGGCGCGCTCGCCTCCGCGCTGGTCGACAGGCGCCCCCTGCGTCGGAGAGCAACTGGCGGAGCTGGCGTGCGGCCACTCGGTGCGGGATTTCATGTTCGGCCGGTTGTCACGGAATTGGCCACGCACCGCCGACGCGCGGAGGCCGAAGACATGCGACCCATGCGGGCATGCGTCCGAATTGTTGACGTGCCGCCGAAAGCATGCGCTATATATGGTTGTCATGGTGCGGATTATCTACCGCAGGTTGGAGAATAGGGAAGCCGATGCGAGACCGTTGCTGCCCCTGTAACTGTAAGCGGCGCCTCCCTCTCTCAGTTATTCATATGTTGTTCTCGGCTTTTCGTGTGGCGAAGCCTTCGGCGAGATGTGAGAAGCCGCGCCATAGGACGGCAGCGCATAGTGGGGCATCGTGCCGGCGATCGAGATGGCCAACGAGGCAGGCGACGCGGATCGCCGACCCGGGCGACGCCGGTCAGCGCCACCCGAACCCGGTGTGCGCCTCCCTCTGAAGGGATCACACCGCCTTTGGATCGTCGCGGTTCGCGCGCAGGTTCGCTCGTGCTTGGGCGATCAGGCGCGCCATGTCCGAGGCGACCTCGCGCTGCTCCGAGATGAGCCCGTCGAGCTCGCGCTCGGTGACCGCCTTTGGATCCTTGGCCTCGGCTTTGTCTGCTGTCGATGTGGGCGAATTGGGCGGAGGCGGGTTTGGCGCGAGGGGTTCGCCGTGCCGTGCCGTCTCGGTCCTGGCCATCGCGGCCCCTTCCGGGTCCGGCTTCGGAGGAAGGCTCGGGACGCTCTCGGCCGTGCCTTCGCCGGGCAGGGGCGTCTTCGGCATCACCGGCGGCTCTTCGAGTACCTGCTTCTCCTGATCCGCGAAGATGCGCCGGAGCGCGCGATCGTCGAAATAGCGCACCTTGTGGAGCCGGACCGGGTTCTGGTCGCGGATGAGCGCGACCGCGGCGTCCTGGCCGAGCAGGCGGATCTGCTCGGGCCGGATCAGCCGCACACCCTCGTGGCGCTCCTGGATCGTCGCCGCGTCCCAGCCGCGCTGGCGCCAGGACTTCACCCGGGCCAATCTCGTCTGATCGCCGATCGCCTCGGAGATGTAGC
Organism: Amaricoccus sp. W119; assembly: GCF_047275745.1. Classification (NCBI taxonomy): domain Bacteria; kingdom Pseudomonadati; phylum Pseudomonadota; class Alphaproteobacteria; order Rhodobacterales; family Paracoccaceae; genus Amaricoccus; species Amaricoccus sp. W119. Next base: position 6,852 of record NZ_JBKQWU010000099.1, read on the forward strand.
GCGGCGTGTCGAGATCGGTCGGCGCCATGAAGAGCTGGAGCTCGCAATTGCCCATGAAGTTCGCGGCGCCCTCCGGTCCATAGGTCTCCTTGAGATTGGCGAGCGATTGGACGATCAGCATCAGATGCGCGCCCGAGGAGCGCACCGTGGTGATCGCCCGGCCCATCTCCTCCATCTTGCCGAGCGAGGCGAACTCGTCGAGCAGGAAGAGCACGTCGAACTTGTCCTTCTCACCCCTGTCGGCTTCCTGGAGCGCGGTGAACATCTGCTGGAACATGAGCCGGATCAGCGGCGCGAGTACGCCGAGATCCTTCTGGCCCACGCAGAGATAGACGCTCGCGGGGTCGGAGCGGAAGCTCGTGATCTCGAAGTCGCTCGCGGACGTCGCATCGCGCACGTCCGGATCGGCCCAGAGCCGGAGCCCGCCGTCGAACATCACCGATACGTAACTCCCGAGCACCTTCTCGGGCTGGCTCGCGAAGCGGTTGAAGATGAGAGCGGCGGTGCAAAAACCGGCCACGGTAGCGGCGGGATAGTCCGGCCGCGGGCGGAGTAAAATCCGGCCACCTATTTCCCTTCTGCATTGAACGCAGGAGGGACAGGGG
>NZ_JBKQWU010000100.1:0-7424 GCF_047275745.1 Amaricoccus sp. W119
CGCCGCCGAGATGAAGAGCGTCGTGCCGATCGGCGGGGTGAAGAGACCGATCGAGAGGTTCACAACCATCATCACGCCGAGCTGGATCGGGTCCATCCCGATCGCCTTCCCGACCGCGATGAAGGTCGGCCCCAGCAGCAGAATGGCGGCCGGAAGATCGAGGAACATGCCGACGATCAGCATCACGAGGTTCATCGCGAGGATGACGAGCCAGGGTTCCCGCAGCACGGTCGTCGCGTATTCGGTGACGGCGCGTGGGATCGCCTCGGTGATCAGGACGTAGCTGACGAGATTCGACGCCATGATCACCAGCATGACCACCCCGGTCGTGACCACCGTGCCGATCAGCGCCAGATAGACCCGCTCGATCGTGAGGTCGCGGTAGATGAGCGCGCTGACGACGAGGGCGTAGGCGACGGCGACGACGCTGACCTCGGTCGGCGTGGCGATGCCCGCGCGGAGCAGGATGATGATGAAGAGCGGCATCAGGAGCGCCGGGAGCGCCGTCAGGAAGGCACGCCGGATCTGGGCGCCCGTGAGCGACTGCGCCAGCAGCGGGAAGCCGCGCAGTCGGCCACTCAGGTAGCAGACCAGCACCATGCCGCCGGCGAGCATCAGGCCCGGAAGGATGCCGGCGAGAAAGAGCGAGCCGATCGAGGCGTTGGAGCCGGCGGCGTAGAGGATGAGCGGGATCGAGGGCGGGATGAGCCCCGCGATGACCGCGGAGGAGGCCGTCGTGGCGGCGGCGAAGGCGGCGGGATAGCCTTCGCGCTTCTGCCATGGGATCAGCATCGATCCGAGCGCGGAGGCCTCCGCGACGGCCGAGCCGGAGACGCCGCCGAAGATCGTCGAGCCGACCACGGTGACCTGCGTCAGCCCGCCGTGGAAGCGGCCCACGAGCGAGGCGGCGAAGTCGACCAACTTCTGCCCCAGCGTGCCGCTCATCATGAGCGCGCCCGAGAGAATGAAGAACGGGATCGCCAGGAGCGGGAAGCTTTGGGTCGGCTGGAACAGCTTCACCACCGAGACCACCGGCGGAACCGAGCCGAGCGTCAGCACGGCGAGACCCGAGCTGATGACGAGCGCGTAGCCGACCGGGAAGGCCAGAAGCAGAAGCACGGCGAAGACGAGGATCATCAGGACGGTCACAGTTCTTCCTCCGGGTCGTGGGCCCGCACCGACAGGGGATCGTCCGCGGCGCGCAGCCGGGCGAAGGTGGTGAGGGCGGTGATGCCGAGTGCGACGAAGCCGACGACGAGGGCGAGATAGGCCCAGAGCGCCGAAACTCCGGTCACGGGGTAGTATTCGCTGCTGGTCACGCGCAGCACCTCGATGCCGAGCCACGCCAGATAGAAGAAGGTCAGGGCGGCGACGATCTGCATCCCGAGGAGCAGGTTCCGCTGGGCGCCGCGGCCGATCTTGGAGAGCAGGAGCGTCACCGAGATATGCGCCCCATGCTGCGCGGCGAGCACGATGCCGCTCATCACGAGCCACGGGAACATGAAGCTCGGCAGTTCGGTCGGCCAGCCAAGGCTCGACTTGGTGACGTAGCGCACGATCACCTCGCCACAGAGCGCGAGAAACATGACGCAAAGCGCGGCGATCGAGATCGCGCTCGCGGCGAGGGTGATCGCCCTGTCGATCCATTCCGGGAGCGACGAGGGGCGTTCGGCTTCACGAATTTTCACGGCCATCACGAACCACTCCCGGCTTTGCTGGCTTCCTCGCGGACCAGATCGACGAGTTCGGGGAACTCTTCGCGCCAGTCCTCGTAGACCGGCCCGGTCATCTCGACGAAGGGGGCCGGGTCGATCTCGTTGAAGACGACGCCCGCGGCTTCCATCTCGCCGCGGAGCGTGGAATCGGCGTCCATCGACATCTGGCGGTTGAGCGCGCGCGCCTCGGTCGCGGCCTCGCGGATCGCCGCCTGATCCTCGGGGGAGAAGCCGTCGAAGACGATCTTGCTCGCGAAGAGCGGCGTGGTCTCGTATTTGTGCGCGGTCAGCGAGATGTACTTCTGCACCTCGAAGAGCTTCGAGGAATAGGTGTTCATCAGCGGATTCTCCTGACCGTCGACCACGCCCTGCTGGAGCGCGATGTAAAGCTCGGAGAAGGGCAGGGGCGTCGGGCTGGCACCGAGTTCCTCGAAGATGTCGACCGTCATCCGGTCGGGCGGTGTCCGGAGCTTGATGCCGGCGAGATCTTCCGGCTTCTCGATCGGGCGGACATTGTTGCTGACGTGGCGGATGCCGTTGTCCCAGATCGACAGGAGCACGAGACCCCGGGCCTCCGCCGCCTCGGCGAGTTCCTGACCGACCGGCCCGTCGAGCACGGTCCAGGCGGAGCGAAGATCCTCGAAGAGGAACGGCAGGCCGACGACGCCGAATTCCGGGACGACGCCGGAGGTGGTGCCCTGGGAATTGGCGCTGAAGGCGAGCGTCCCGAGCCGCAGATGCGTCAGTGCCTCGACATCGTCGCCGAACTGGGCGCTTTCGCCGACGGCGACGATCACGCGGCCATCCGTCTTCTCGGCGACGAGTTTGGCGAAGAGGTTCGAAGCCTCGGCCTTGGGGTTGCCCGGAGCGGCGTTATGCGCGAGTTGCAAGCTCTGGCTCCAGGCGGGCAGCGCGGCGAGCATGGCGCCGGCGCAGATGCCGTAGAGTAGCCGTTTCAATCTCATGTTCCTCCTCATGTTGGGCTCCGGCTCCTGGCCGGATTATCCTCAATTCGCGCGCGGGGGCGCGACCCGGGCGAGGCGAACCGCCCGGGGCCCGTTCGAGCGCGGCCGCCGGGGCCGCGGCATTCGGGTGGATCAGAGCCAGCCCTTGATGCTGGCGGTCATCGCCTTGGCGGAGATGCCGTAGCGGTCGTGGAGCGTCGGCAGGGCGCCGGCGGCGAGGAATTCGTCGGGCAGGCCGATGTGGCGGAACTTCGGCGCCACCCCTCCGCGGAGCAGCGTGCCCGCGACCGCCTCGCCCAGACCGCCGATGACGGTGTGGTTCTCGGCGACGACCACCATGCGGCCGGACTTGCCCGCCTCGCGCAGGATCGTCTCGGTGTCGAGGGGCTTGATCGTCGGGACATGCAGGACGCCGACCGACACCTTGTCGGCTTCGAGCGCCTTCGCCGCCTCGAGCGCCCACATGGTGGCGAGGCCGGTGGAGATCACCAGCACATCATCGCCGTCCCGGATCGTCTTCGCTTTCCCAAGCTCGAACTGGTAGCCATATTCGTCGAGCACCAGCGGCACCTTGCCGCGCAGCAGGCGCATGTAGCACGGCCCCTGATGCGCGACCATCGCGGCGACCGCCTGCTCGGTTTCGAGCGCGTCGCAGGGGTCGATCACCACCATGTTCGGCATCGCCCGGAACAGTGCGAGATCCTCCGCCGCCTGATGGCTCGGCCCGTAGCCCGAGGTGAGGCCCGGCAGGGCGGCGGCGATCTTTACGTTGAGGTTCTCCTCGGCGATCGTCTGGTGAATGAAGTCATAGGCGCGGCGCGATGCGAAGACCGCATAGGTGGTCGCGAACGGAATGAACCCCTCGTGTGCGAGGCCGGCCGCGGCGCCGAACAGCAGCTGCTCGGCCATGCCCATCTGGTAGGAGCGCTCCGGGAACGCATCCCGGAAGATGTGGAGGTCGGTGTACTTGCCGAGATCCGCCGTCATGCCGAGGATCTTGTCGTTCGCCTTCGCCGCCTCGACCAGCGCATGGCCGAAGGGGGCGGGCTTCGTCGGCTGGCCCTCGGCCGCGATCGAGGCGATCATCGCGGAGGTGGTCAGCTTCTTCTTCGGGGCCTCGGTGGTTTTCGTCTCGGCCATCACGCGGTCCTCCCGGCGTCGAGCGCCTCAAGAGCGAGCTGCCACTCGTGCTCCTCGACGCGGATGAAGTGGTTCTTCTCGCGGGCTTCGAGGAACGGCACCCCGCAACCCATCTGCGTATCGGCGATGATGATGCGCGGCTCCGGCCCGGCGTGGTCCTTCGCGGCGTCGAAGGCGGCGACCACGGCATCGAGGTCATTGCCATCCACCCGTTGGGTGAACCAGCCGAAGGCTTCCATCTTCTCCCTGAGCGGCTCGAAGCCCAGCATTTCGGTCGAGGGGCCGTCGGCCTGCTGGTTGTTCACGTCGACGATGGCGATCAGGTTGTCGAGCTTGTGGTGGGCGGCGGACATGATCGCCTCCCAGACCGAGCCCTCGTCAAGCTCGCCATCGGAGAAAAGCGTGTAGACGCGGGACGCGGAGCCCTTGCGCTTCAGCCCCATCGCCATGCCGACGCCGATCGAGAGGCCGAGGCCGAGCGAGCCGCCCGACATCTCCATGCCCGGCGTATAGGCGGCCATGCCCGACATCGGCAGGCGCGAGCCGTCGCCGCCGTAGGTCTCGAGCTCGTCCTCGGGGATGATGCCGGCCTCGATCAGCGCGGCGTAGAGCGCGATGGCGTAATGGCCGTTCGAGAGCAGGAAGCGGTCGCGGTCCTCCCAGTGGGGGTCCTCGGGGCGGTACTTCATCGCGTGGAAATAGGCCGTCGCCAGCACGTCGGCGATGTCGAGCGCCTGGGCGATATAGCCCTGGCCCTGGACCTCGCCCATGCGGAGCGCGTTGCGCCGCACGCGGTAGGCGCGCTCGGCGAGATCGACATTGTGTCCCAAACTCGTGGTCACGGGGTTCCTCCGGATCGTTGGTGTCAGTGGATCAGCATGCCGCCGTTGACGTCGATGACGCCGCCGGTGGTGTAGGAAGCGAGGTCCGAGGCGAGGAACAGGCAGGCCCGCGCCACATCCTCGGCGTCGCCGAGGCGGTTCATCGGGATGCCTTCGAGGATCTTCTCCTTCAGTTCCGGCGTCAGCTTGCCGCCGGTGATGTCGGTCTGGATGAGGCCCGGGGTGACGGAATTGACGCGGATGTTGTCCGGGCCGAACTCCCGCGCCATCGCCTTGGCAAGCCCGAGCACGCCGGCCTTCGCCGCGCTGTAATGCGGGCCGCCGAAGATGCCGCCGCCGCGCTGCGCGGAGACCGAGGACATGCAGACGATCGAGCCCGACTTCTGGGCGCGCATGCTCGGGATCGCCGCCTGGCTCATGTAGAGCGTGCCGCGCAGGTTCACGTCGAGGATCGCGTCATAGCCCTTGTCGTCGATTTCGAGCGTCTTGACCGGCTGGGTGATGCCGGCGTTGTTGACGAGCACGTCGACCCGGCCGAATTCCGCGGTCACCTTGGCGACGGCGGCCTCGCAGGCGGCCTTGTCGGTCACGTCGCAGCCGTATCCGCGATGCGCCTCGCCGAGATCGGCGGCCGCGGCGGCCGCGGCTTCCGCGTCGAGATCCAGGATCACGACGATCCCGCCCTGCGCCGCGAACAGGCGCGCCGTGGCGCGGCCGATCCCGCGCGCCGAGGCGGCGCCGGTCACAATACATACCTTGTCGGCCAGGAGCATTCTGGCTTCCTCCATCTTCGTGGTTTTCCGTTTCAGATTGGGGGGTCCGGGCCTCGCGCCCGTTCTGTCCTCCCCGCGCGGATCTGCCTGCCCGCTGTTCATGTGGAGCAATATGCCGGGTTGCGTCGAATCTCTCAAACGAATAAAAAACGCTATGGATGAGATAGATTCATGTAAATGATGCGATGCTCCGGCGGATTTCCATCAAGGCAATTCAAGCCTTTGAGGCCGCCGCGCGCCTCGGCTCCTTCGCACTCGCGGCGGACGAACTCGCGGTCACGCCCTCGGCCATCAGTCATCAGGTGCGGCTGCTCGAAGACCAGCTCGGCGCGCTCCTGTTCCACCGGGTCCACCGCTCGGTGATCCTGACCGACACGGGCCGCGAGTACGCCGCGGAGGTGATCGCCGCCTTCGGACGGATCGACGCGGCGACGCAGCTGGTGGCGAGTTCCAGCGGATCAGCGACGCTCACGGTCCATTCGACCCCGAGCATCGCGACACAGTGGCTGATGCGGCGCCTGCAGCTCTATGGCGAGCTGCATCCGGAGATCGACCTGAGGTTGCAGTCCTCGGTCGAACAGATCGATCTGGGGCAGGGAATCGTCGATATCGACATCCGCTACAATCCCGGCCCGCCGCCAGCCGGCGCGGTGGTGAAGATGTTCCCGGAGGACGTGATCGTCCCCTTGTGCTCACCGCGGCTCGCCGATGGCCCGAAGGCGATCCGGCGCGTCGAGGATCTCGCCGCCCATGCGCTGATCCACAGCGAGGTCAACATCCTCGGCTGGCGTGACTGGGGCCGCCGCAACCGCAGGGCGCGTCTCGACCTCGACCGGGGCCTCCGCTTCGACCGGTCGTTCATGGCGATCCGCGCGGCGGTGGACGGGCTCGGCGTCACGCTCGACAGCATGCTGCTGGCCGAGGATGAGCTTCGGCAGGGGACGCTGGTCATCGTCCTGCCCGAAACCGCGATGAAGGTGCGCGGTCACGGCTTCTTCAGCCTGCGCTCGAAGGGCGATGGCCGGAAGGTCGCCGATTTCCGGGACTGGCTCTTCGACGCGCTGCTCAGCACCAGGGGATGGTGGGAGGATTTTCTCGCGGCGCGCCAATAGCTTCCCGCGCCGCCCGTCCTATGGCCACCGGCGAGCGGTCTCCGCCGCGTCGTAAGCCCGCTTCGCCGCCTCGACATCCTCGAGTTCGCGCGCGATCCATGCCGTCACATCCTCGATAAGGCCGGACGGAGATCGGCGAGATCGGCCAGCTCGGGGAGGCGGGCTCCACGCCCGCCGCCACCCTTCTCTCAGCCTTCGCGCGCCGGATCGTAGGCCAGCAGTCGGAGCGCGTTCAGCGTCACCAGCACCGTCGCCCCGGTATCCGCGAGGATCGCGATCCAGAGCCCGGTGATGCCGAGGATCGTGGTGACGAGGAACACCGCCTTCAGGCCGAGCGCGATGGCGACATTCTGGCGAATGTTGCCCATGGTGGCGCGTGCGAGACGGATCNCCGGTGATGCCGAGGATCGTGGTGACGAGGAACACCGCCTTCAGGCCGAGCGCGATGGCGACATTCTGGCGAATGTTGCCCATGGTGGCGCGTGCGAGACGGATCAGCGCCGGCACATCGGTCACCCGGTCGCGGAGGATCGCCGCGTCGGCGGTTTCGAGCGCGACATCGGTGCCCGATCCCATCGCGACGCCCACACCGGCCTGTTTCAGCGCGGGCGCGTCGTTGATGCCGTCGCCGACCATCATGACGCCGCCTTGCGTCCCCATTTCGCGGATCGCGACGAGCTTGTCCTCGGGCATCATCTGGGCCCGGAACTCCATGCCGATCCCGCCGGCGATCGCCTCCGCCGTGCGGGCGTTGTCGCCGGTCAGGATCGTCGCGCCGACGCCCATGTCGCGGAGTTGCCGCGCGGCCTCGATCGCGTCGTCGCGCGGCTCGTCCCGCATGGCGATGAGGCCGAGCGGGCGGTTCTCGCGGAAGACC
>NZ_JBKQWU010000101.1:0-7411 GCF_047275745.1 Amaricoccus sp. W119
CGCGTGTCCAGGCGATCTGCGATTTCGTGCACGACCACATCACATTCAACTATCAGAACGCCCATTCGCATCGTACCGCCCACGGGGCTTATCTCGACCGGACCGGTGTTTGCCGTGATTTCGCCCACCTGGCGATCGCGCTCTGCCGCTGCGTCAACATCCCGGCCCGGTACTGCACCGGCTATCTCGGAGACATCGGCGTTCCGCCCGTGCCCGATCCGATGGATTTCAGCGCCTGGTTCCAGGCCTACCTCGGCGGCCGCTGGTACACGTTCGATGCGCGACACAACATCCCGCGCATCGGCCGCGTCCTGATCGCGACGGGCCGCGACGCGACCGACGTGGCCATCTCGACGAGCTATGGGCCCTCTTCGCTGGTCGGCTTCCAGGTCGTCACCGAGGAGGTGTGGGAAGAGCGGCCGGTCACCGCTCGCTCGGCCTCGTCGAGGGATCGCGCGGAGCTCTAGTGCGATGCTGGAGCGGCCAGGCCGAAAGTCCCCGACTCCCCTCGCCGAGTTTGTGCACTCGGCCGGGCGCACGATTTCCNAGTGCGATGCTGGAGCGGCCAGGCCGAAAGTCCCCGACTCCCCTCGCCGAGTTTGTGCACTCGGCCGGGCGCACGATTTCCAACGACGCCGACCCGCTCGCTATCGGCGCTTCCGGGGAGGGAGGCGGATCCGGGGTCGCGCCGGGAGTTCGTTCGGTGCGGGGCGCCCGGATCCGCGCGCGCCTGCGCGCGCAGTTGAGAAGCGAGCGGATCGGGCTGGCCCTGGCCCTTCTCGCCTGCCTGGCGCCCGGGGCGGCCATCATGGTCATGATCGTTGTTCTGGTGGCGCAAGTGTCGCTCGCGTCGGGCCATTTCTGGACGCTGCTGGTGCGCCCGCGCGTGCTCCCGGTCGAGCCCTCCGACCGCGACGCCGACCGTCCGCTGGTGTTCTCGGTCCATGTCGCCACATGCGACGAGCCCCCGGCGCTGGTGATCGCGACGCTCGAGAGCCTCGACGCCCAGATCGATCCCCCGGATTTCGAGGTCATCGTGATGGACAACAACACCGCCGATCCCGCGGTGTGGCACCCGGTCCGCGACTGGTGCCAGGGGCACGGACGGTTTCGCTTCCTTCATGAGGATCGCGTCGAAGGAGCCAAGGCGGGGGCGCTCAACATCGCTTTCGCAGCCACAAACCCGAAGGCCACCCATGTCGTCGTGGTCGATGCCGACTATCAGCTGACCCCGGACTTCCTCGCGCTCGCGGCCGGCGCGCTCCGTCGGCACCGGGCGGATTTCGTGCAGTTTCCGCAGGCGTACCGCTCCGCCGAGCCCGCCGCCGGCGTGGTGCTCGAGCTTTCCGACTACTTCACGCGGCACGCGCGCTTCGCGGACGCGGCCGACGCGATGCTGCTCACCGGGACGCTGAGCGTGATCGACCGGCGCGCGCTCGCGGCCGCCGACGGCTGGAGCGCCGCGACCCTGACCGAGGACGCGGCGCTCGGGCTGCGGCTGCGCGCGTTGGGCTATCATGGTCGGCTGGACAGCCGCGTCGGGGGCCACGGACTGCTGCCGCTCGATTTCGCCGCGCTGGAGCGCCAGCGCTATCGTTGGGCGGCCGGCAACCTCGCGAGTCTCGGGGATATCGCCCAGCTGCCGAGCCGGACCGCCGCGCATGTCTTCGCGCAGCTGACCGCCTGGACCAACCTCGCGCTTCCGGCGGCGGCCTGCCTCGCCGGGGGCTGGGCGCATCTGACGTACGCCGGCGAGACCGCCGGCGTGCATTCCGCGCGACTTCTCGTCGAACTGGCTACGGTCTGCCTCTGCCTCATCATCGTGAGCGCCGTGATACCGCTCGCGGCTTGCATTTCCCGCGCCGGCGTCCTCGCGGTCGTCGCGGCTTCGGCGACCCGCGTCGCGCTGGTCCCTTCCGCCGCGCGCGGGACCATCGACGGGCTTTTCGGCACCGCCGGCGCCTTTCAACGCACTCCGAAGTCCCCGACGCAAGCGCGCGACTGCCTGCCTTTTCACCTCGCCGCCCTGGCGCTGCTCGGGGCGACGATACTCGCCTACCCGGCCGGCGTTCCGCTCGCCCGCTTCGGCGCGGTCCTGCTGATCGCGCCGGCCGTGAGTTTCCTGTTCACCGCGCGGCATCTCGCGAATTACCGCGCCGCGCTCGCATCCTAGGAGGCCGCCATGTTGCCAAGTGTCACGATCGTCATTCCGACCTACAATCGCGGACACAGCATAGGTCAGGCCGTCGAGGCGGCGCTCGCCCAGTCGCACCCCGCGGTGCGCGTGCTCGTGATCGACGACGCCTCGACCGACGATACACCGCGCGTCCTGGCCCGATACGCGGATCATCCGAAGTTCACCTCGGTCAGGCTTGGAAGAAACGTGGGCACCGCCCGGGCAAAGAACGTCGGCATCGCCCTCAGTCGCTCGGACGCGGTCACATTCCACGATTCCGATGACCTGCCGCACCGCGACAAGGTCGCGCGGCAGGCGCGGGTGATCGGCAATGAGAACGTCGGCGCGCATCCTTGCCTGAACTGGCGACTCGCCGGCAGAGAGCCGGAGTCAACGATCCAGATCGGCGCCGCCTTGTGCCACCACGAGTTGATCCTGCCCGATGGCGGCCGGGTGGAAATCCGGCGGACGCTGTCGCTCGTCGACGATTTCTTCCCGAACCTGCAGATGGCGGCGGGTGTTCCCGGCGACTGGACGCACGTGAACTCCGGGCTGTTCCATCGCTCGGTCTTCGATCGCCTCGGAGGTTTCTCCGATTGCGTGGAGGAAGATCGCGAGTTTCGCAACAGGTTGATCATGGCGGGCGAGGTCATCTGGGTCATACCCGAGATCCTTCTCACCAAGATCGAGACGCCCGACTCTCTGACCCAGACCAGCGCCACGGACTACGACAGTCCGCGCCGCGCCGCCGACCGTCTCCGGGTCTGGCGGTCCGTGGAACGGTGGTTCGCCACCCGCGAGGTCGAACCCGTGCCGATCGATCTCGCGGACATCCGCGTCGTGGCTTGCTCCAACCCCGCCGCCGTCGATCTCACCCTGCTGCGCGGAGCTGTGGAGGTGGCGGTGTGACCCTCCGGCTCGCTATCGTCGACCCGCTGACGCCGGTTCCCTACAGCGGAGACCGGGAGAGCCTCGCGGGGTTGGGTGGAACCGAGGCGACGGTCGTTCGGGTGGCGGAGCGGCTGGCCCCCGGCGTCACCGTGTTCCAGACCGGGCGCGTTCGGTCCGAGCGGGTGAGCGGTGTCGCCTATGCTGCCTTCGATCCGGCGCGCGCACTGCCGGGCGCGCCGGAGATCATCCTCGTCATCAATTCCTGGAAGGTTGCCTTGCGGCTGCGACGCGCGCATCCGGATGCTCGGATAGCGCTCTGGATGCATGTTTTTCCCGGGCGGCATAACCGTGTCATGGGACCGGCGCTCGCGGAGGCGGAGATCGAGATCATTGGCGTCTCGGCCAGTCATGCGCGCGCGCTGCGTTCCTTCCTTCACATGCCACGGCCTCCGATCACGCATGTGTTCAATCCGATCAGCGATGATCTTCGGCCCGATGCGACGCGACGCGATCCCAACCTGCTGCTGTTCGCGTCGTCGCCTCACAAGGGCCTCGACGAGGTGTATCGCGCGTTCGGGCAATTGCGAGCCCGACTGCCCAGCCTGCGCCTCGCCGTCGCCGATCCGGGCTATCTGCGCTGGCGCGTCGGCCTGGCGCCGGAGGGGGTCGAGCATCTCGGACGCCTCGATCCTTCGGCGCTCGTCTCCTGGATGCGGCGCGCCCTGTGCCTGTTCTACCCCCAGACCCGGTTCGCCGAGACGTTCGGCCTCGTGATCGCGGAGGCGAACGCCGTCGGTTGCCCCGCGCTCCTTCACGCGGGATTGGGCGCGAATGACGAGGTGGCGAGCGATCCCTCGCAGCTGATCGACGCCCGTGATCCGGACGCGATCGCCGCCCGCGTCCTTGCGTGGCGCGCGACCTCGCCGATTGTCCGCGCGCGACCGGAGTTCCGGCTGTCGGCGGTCATCGAAGCCTGGCGGTCGGAATTGTCGCGGCCCGCGCCAACGCGCACCTCTGCTCCCGCCGAGGCGGGCGCATGAACGCGCCGGTCACGGCGGTCTTCGGCGATGAGCTGCCTTGGCAGGTGGCCGTGACGATCCCGGCCAGGGACGAGGCCCGCCGCGTGCGCGCCTGTCTGGACGCGGCGGCGGTGGCCCTGGCAGGGCGTGGAGGCATCGTCCTCGCCGCGAACGGCTGCCAGGATGACACCGCCGCGCTGGCCCGCGGCTGGTTCGCCCGCACCGGACTGCCCGGCGCGGTGATCGACGAGCCTGTTCCGCCAGCGGGCAGCGGTGTGGGCCGAGCGCGTCGTCTGGCCAACTGCGCCGCGCTGGAAAGGCTCTCCGTCGATGGCACCATCATGACGACCGACGCCGACGGGCGCGTCGCCCCGGATTGGGTCACCGCCAACTTGCGGGAACTGAGCCGCGCGGACCTCATTTGTGGGCTTGTCCTACCCGACGTCGAAGAAAGCGCCGCTCTTCCCGCGCGGATCGCACAGCTGGGGGCGATCGAGGGTGAATATGAGCAGCTGACCCGCCGCGCGCTTTGGCTCCTCGATCCAGTCCCCCATGACCCCGAACCGGCGCATCTGAACGCGGCCGGTGCCAGCCTCGCCTTTGGCCGGGCGCTTCATGCGAGCCTGGGAGGGATGCCGGATCTCGCCGTGGGCGAGGACCGCGCCTTCGCGGCCGCGGCCGAAGCGCGGGGGTGGCGGGTGAGGCATTCTTCCACCGCGCGCGTCGTGATCTCCTGCCGCATGACGGGGCGCACGCCGGGAGGGATGGCGGGCGCGTTGAGAAGTCGCCTGACCGATGAGGATCCGCTCGTCGATGAGATCTTCCAACCCGCGCAAAGCACGTTGCGACGCGCGCGCTTGCGCGCGGCGCTGCGACGGCGGGTCGCGCCCGATGATTTCGGGAGGATCTGGGCCCGCGTCGAAGCGGAGACGTCTGGCCTCGTCGCCCGCCGCATGCATCTTTCCGGTCTCCGCGCCGAACTGCCACGGCTTCGGCGCGCGGTGGCGCGGCTCGAGCGCGGCCGCCGCGCGATGGTCGGAGCATGAACCGCCCCGACACCCGCGGCGCCCTCGGGGAGACCAGCGCCGCGCTGGCGCGCGTCGCCGCGCGCGCGGCGGCGGCCGACGCCGGCGAGCTCGACCTGTCCGAGGACGTCGCGGACCTGCGACGGTGTGGATTGCTTGATCGGCTATCGCATCCGTCGGACCCGAAAGCGGCCGTGACCATGCTGCGCCGCGTCGGGCGGGCAAACCTTTCGGTAGGACGGCTCGTCGAGGGGCATATGAACGCGCTGAAGCTCATCGCGCTTTACGGCGACGCCGAGCAGTGCCAGCGCCATCGGTCAGACGCGGCGAATGGAGTGCTCTATGGCGTCTGGGGCGCGGATGGCGAGCAGCCCGCTCGGATCTCAAGGATGGGAGGGCGCCGGGTCGTCCTGGCTGGCGGCAAGCGCTTCGCCTCGGGGCTCGGCCTTGTCGGTCGATCCATCGTGAGCGTCGGACGCCTGGATGGCACGCGGTTGGCGGTGGTCTCGACCACCGACGGCACGCGTGCCGACGCGGGCGCCTGGCAGATGAGCGGCATGCGCGCGACGGTTTCGGGAACGTTCAATCTCGATGCGCTCGAGGGCGAACTGCTGGGCACCCCTGGGGACTACGAAACCGAACCGCATTTCGAAGGTGGTGTCTGGCGTTACGCGGCGCTCCACGTCGGTGGGCTCGAGGCGATGGCCGAGGCGGCGCGGCAGGCGATCCGAAGAGACCAGCGCGAGGCGCAGTTGTGCCGGCTGGCCCAGCTGGCGGCCAACGCGCATGCCGCGCGTCTGATGGTCGAGGCGGCGGCCGTCGCCATCGAGGCCGCGGACGCCCGGCCGGACACGGTCGCGCTCAGCCTTCTCGCACGGGAATTCGTCGAGACGTCCTGCCTGGAGGGGATTGCCATGGTCGATCGCGCGCTCGGCACGCGCGCCTTCGCGACGGGCGCGCCGGTCGAGCGCATCCGGCGCGACCTGCAACTCTTCCTTCGTCAAGCCGATCTCGATGGAAAGCTTGCTCGAGCGGGGGCGCTGGTGTGCCAGGCGAATGCCCCGATCGGCGAAGCTCTGGGGGAGGAGCCCGCGGAATGACCGAGCTCTACAATGCCCCGCTGCTCGCGGCGGCCTCGATCGCGCCATTCGCGACCATCGACGAGCTCTCAGGGGGTGGAGCCGTCCTGGTCCTCGCGCCGCATCCCGACGATGAAACGCTCGCCTGTGGCGCGGCTATCGCCGCCGCCGCCGAAGCGGAAATCGAGGTGCGCGTGGCGATCGTGACTGACGGCTCGCGTTCGCATCGCGCCTCGGCGCGGTTCCCGGCGGAGCGCTTGGCCGCGCTCCGAAGGCGAGAGGTGACCCGGGCGGTGAGCATCCTCTCCGAGGGGCGCGTGACGCCGATCTGGCTCGGATACACCGACCTCGCCGCCCCGGAGGACGAAGCGACCTTCCTGGAGCTCGCGGGCAGGCTCGGTGATCTTTCCAGGATCTCGGCGATCTGGACAACCTGGGGTGGCGACCCCCATCCGGACCATCTCAGGAGTTGGCAGCTTTCCCACTGGCTCTCCGCCCGGCTCGGAATCCAGGTCTGGGGGTGCCCCGTCTGGGGTCGCCTCGGTACCAGCTGGCCCGTGCCGCGCGCCATCCGGCGCTTCGCCTCGGACCCCTGGCGCCAACGGAAGGCACGCGCGGTGGAGGCGCATGTATCGCAGATGACGCGTCTGATCGACGATGACCCCTCTGGCTTCATGATGCCGCCGGGACTGAAAAATCACTTCATCGCAACCGACGAGATCTTCATCCGACCATGAGCATGGACCCCGCCGTTTTCGACCGCATGTATTCGGAGAACATCGACCCCTGGGGCTATGAAACCAGCGCTTACGAGGCGGAGAAGTATGCGCTCTCTCTGGGCCTCCTGGGCGCCCGCCGGTTTCCGCAGGGCGTCGAGATTGGTTGCTCGATCGGTGTATTGAGCGAGCAGATCGCTCGACGCTGCGATTACTTTCTTGGCGTCGACGCGGCCGAGGCGGCGCTCGTGCGCGCCAGATCGCGAGGTGTGGCCAACGCGGAGTTTCGTCGCGCCGTGCTTCCGAGGGACTGGCCATGTGGCGCCTGGGACCTCATCGTATTGTCCGAGGTGCTCTATTTCTTCGACGCCGACGATATCGCTCAGCTCGCGCACGATGCCGCGCGGACGCTCTCGGGTAACGGTGTCGTCCTGCTCGCAAGCTATCTCGGCGACACTGAGACCGAGCTCGATGGGCCGGCATCCGAAGAGATGTTTATCGAATG
>NZ_JBKQWU010000102.1:0-7380 GCF_047275745.1 Amaricoccus sp. W119
AGCCCCTCAGCAGTTCGTCCAATATCGCGTCGTCGATCTTCTTCGCCATGGTCCACGCTGTCCTTTCCTCTCAGCATGGACCGGCAGATCCGTACACAGAAGGCCGGACACTCTCTCGGGATAGCCTTTACGGCCCTTCTTCCGGTTGCGTTTGCTCTCGAGCTTGGCCAGCGCGGCAGCCCGGCGGTTCCTCTTCTTGGCCCTCGCCTGCGCGGCGTCCGACCTGATCTTCTTCCTGAACTTGATCACCTCGGGTGAGACCACTCGCCGCCTGGGCCGATCCTCCTTGTCCTCTTTGCGCACCAGTTGCGGTTCAGCGTGCGGATCAAATTCCTCGGCTGCGCGCTGGAGAAGCCCCACGCGCACCGTCGCTGGTCCGCCAGTCTCAGCTGCCGGGCGACCGGTAAGAACGATGGTCGACCCGCCGCGATAGCTGCCCCGTCCCATCGCTACACCCCGAACACCTTCATCACCTCGTCGCCGAGGTGGTTGATGACCTTCACCGCGATCCGGCCTGACCTCGGCCTCGGGAACGGGCGGGAGACCGTGGCCTTGAGGCTTTCCCAGGCGTCCTCGTCGATCTCGGCCTTCAGCGTCGTGCGGATTGCCTTGTAGGGGATGTCGGCGGCCGGGAAGTAGGCGTGGCGGACGAAGAAGCTTTCCTCGTTGTAGTCGGTGTCGATGAACCAGCAGGCGATCTCGTCGGCGTCCGACGAGTCCACCCGGCCGAGGGCGGGCTTGAAGATGTCGACGCCTTTGAGCGCCACCCGCAACGTGCCGCCTTCCTCCAGGATCTCGATGTCGGGCTCGCCGAAGATGGTGAAGAGGTTGCCGCCGCCGGCCTTCAGCTCGCCCGCCATGTGCAGGTCGGGGTTCATCCGGGCCTGGAGCACCGGGATGGCGCCGAGCCTGTGGAACTCCGAGGCATGGGCGTCGAAGTTGAAGGCGCAGGCGATCACCACGTCGAGCCCGGCCTCGGCGGCCTCGCGCGCGGCGGCGACGAGGTCGGCGCGCTGGACGGTGCCGTATTCGGGACCGATGAAGATGCCCGCGCGCCGCTCCACCGGCGCCTCCGGGTCGCCCTCGGGGTAGCGGCCCTCGGCGCAGATCATCTCGCCGGGCCAGGGCTTGAGCGAGGTGAACGCGATCCGGTCGCCCTTGTCCTTCTGGTGGACGCCGGCGCGGCGGAGGTTCTCGAGGATGGCCTCGACGTAGCTCTCGGCCTCGGTCTCGCGCGCATGGGCGCCGCGCGCGGCGTTGAGTTCGTCGATCAGCTCGCCATCCGCGCCGACGGTGGCGGCGCGGTGCGGCGAGAGGCTCTCGACGGTGAAGGGGCCGGCGACGCGGATGCGTTTGCGGNGCGCGGCGTTGAGTTCGTCGATCAGCTCGCCATCCGCGCCGACGGTGGCGGCGCGGTGCGGCGAGAGGCTCTCGACGGTGAAGGGGCCGGCGACGCGGATGCGTTTGCGGTCCTCGTAGGGCTTGTCATAGAGATATTCGAACTCGGCGCGGGCGGCGATCGAGGCGTCGATCTCCTTCTGGCGGGCGATGCGCGCCTCCCAGAAGCGGGCGTGGGCCGCGTCGGCCGCCTCGGGCCAGGGCGTCACCGGCCGCTCCGGCAGCGTCTCGAAGGTCCAGCCGGCCTTGCGCGCGGTGTTCAGCGCGGCCAGCGCGCGCTCCGCCTTCTGGCGCGTCGCGGGCGCGGCGTCGGCGCTCCAGAGACGGGCCTCGGCGTGTTGGTCCCGCTCCGCCCTCGGCCAGGGCGTGCCGGGCTCGCGCGGGATCTCCCATTCCATGAAGCCGCCGCGCGGGGCGGGTTCGCCGGAGGGCAGCGGGGTCTCGCCCGTCGCGGTGAAGTCGATCGTCTGTCCGGCACGGCCGCCGGTGGTGACCTCGAAGCGGTCCGTCTGGCCGGCGAGGGCGGCGTTGAGGGCTTCGCGCGCGGCCTCGACGGCGGGCTGGCGAGCCTCCCAGATCACGTCGATCTCTGCGTTGTTGGCGATGGATTTGAGCGTGATGTGGGGGACGCGCTCGTAGACGAAGCCCTGGCGGATGTCGTCACGGGTGGGGGTGTCGGGCGGCGGCTGCCTCGTGATCTCGGCCTCCTTGCGGCGGCCTTCCGTGCTGTCGGCGAGGAGGTAGTACGGGAACTTCGCGCCCATGATGCGGGCGCGGGCGAGGGCGAGGGCGACGCGGCTGGTGTCGATGGTGATCCAGCGCCGACCCCACTGCTCGGCGACGAAGGCGGTGGTGCCGGAGCCGCAGGTCGGGTCGAGCACAAGGTCGCCGGGGTCGGTGGTCATGAGGAGGCAGCGTTGGATGATCTTTTGGGAGGTCTGGACGACATAGAGCTTGTCCATTGCGCTTCCCGACTGCGTGTCGGTCCACAGGTCTGTAATCGGGAAAACGGGAAAGTCTCCATGGTAGCGAAGATACGAGATCAATCGCCCACTCGGCTCAATCCGTCCCGCCTGCAAGAGTCGGTCCATTCCGCTTTCATTGGTTTTCCAACGTGCCGACAACGGTGGCTTGATCGAATTTCCACGCGCGAGAACAGGGAACCAGCTCGCAGCGCCTTCTCCCTTGGAGCGTCCGAGGGATTGACTGGTCATGGTCTGCTGGCGGTAAATCCGGAGCGACTGCGCAGTGCCCTTGATCGAGTTCAGTTCTGCCGAATTCAGTGACCGTCGGCCTCGTTCGAGGTCATCAAGGAAGCGATAGGTCTGATCGCCGTCGTCTCCAAGCGCGCGCTCGATGTAGGCTTGGCGATATTTTAGGTTTGGCTTTTTCTTGGCAAAGAAGAGAACGTAATCCACCGTTCCTGGCATATAGTCGGACGTGGCACCGCTCGTTTTCTTCACGCTGATCTGAGCAACAAAATTTTCCTCCCCGAACACCTCGCCCATCAGCGCCCGGACGCGGTGGACGTTCTCGTCGCCGATCTGGACGAAGCAGGAGCCGCTTTCGGTCAGAAGCTCGCGGGCGACGGTCAGCCGGTCACGGAGGTAGGTGAGATAGGAGTGGATGCCGTCGCGCCAGGTGTCGCGGAAGGCCTTCACCTGCTCCGGCTCGCGGGTCAGGTGGCCGAGGTTGCCGTCCTTGACGTCGCGCGAGGTGGTCGACCACTGGAAGTTCGAGTTGAAGCGGATGCCGTAGGGCGGGTCGATGTAGATCGCCTGCACGCTTCCGCGCAGCCCCTCGCGCTGGGCGAGCGAGGCCATGACCGCGAGGCTGTCGCCGAGGATCATCCGGTTCGACCACTTGCGCGAGTGGCGGTAGAACTCGACCTCGGCCTCGCGATCCTCCTCCGTGAGCCCGAAATGGTCGAAGAGGTCGGGGCCCCCGCCCGCCTCGCCGCGCCTTCCGCCCCGGAGCGAGGCGCGCAGGTTCTCGATCAGCGCCTTCGGGTGGATCTGCTCCTGAAGGTAGACGGGCGGCGCCTGGACGATCAGGTCGGACCAGTCGGCGAGATCCTTGCCGCGCCAGACGAGCTGCGGATCGAGATCCGGGTCGCGCCGCTCCCAGGCCGTTCGGATCGGCTCGCGGTCGGCCCTCGGCAGAACCGATTCGAGCTCCGCCGAAGGGATGTTCGCGCGCCGCCCGGCATGGGTGATGGTTTCGACGGAGGTCTTGTCGGTCATGCGGCGTGGTCCCTGGTCAATACGTCGGTGATGAGTCGGTCGAGCTGGTCGGCCATCCCGAAAGGCTCGCGGAATTCCGCGAAGGCCCAGGTGCCGAACCGGCCGAGGCGGTTGACGGCGGGGACCCATTTGTCGCGCATCGTCGCGGCCTTGATCGCCGCGTCATGGCCCCGGAAGCCCTTCACCTCCAGCACCAGTGTCGTGCCGTCGTCGAGGCGCACGAGGTAGTCCGGCAGATAGCGCCTCGGCGCGCCCTCGTAGAGATAGGGGACCTCGAACCCGAGGTTGTGGTTCTTGGCGTAGGCGCGGACGCGCGGGTGGTCCTCGATCGCCTGCGCGAGCTGCGCCTCCCAGCCGCTGTCGAGGACGATCCAGTTCACGTGGCTGCGGTCGGCGCGCGGGTCGTAGCGGTCGGGCTGGCTGGTCGTGAAGCCCACGTCGGCGGTCGAGCCCTCCGGGTTGTAGGGGTCGAGGACGGCGCGGATGATCTGCCCGCCCGAAGGGTTGGTGTTGATCGCGCCGGCGATCAGGTCGCAGACCTCGTCCGCGAGCTGCTTGTAGCAGAGCTGGGCCGGCACGGTGCCGCCCTTGCAGACCAGGAGGCCGCTGTCGAGCCATTGCCGCGTCACGGTGCGCGCCTGGCCGAAGAGGTGCAGCTTCGGGCGCTCGTTCGCGTCGCGCAGCGTGTGGGAAATCAGGTGCGAGGCGAGCTTGAAGACGAGCTCCGAGGGGCGCATCGCCTTGAGGTAGTCGAGGCTGATCTGCTCGGGCATGCCGACGATGCCCTGCATCGTGACCTGCGCGGGGCCCACCTTGTGGGGGTCGAGGACGTAAGGTTCGAGCTTGGAGAAGTCGGCTTCCAGCCGCTCGTCCGGCAGTTCGACGCGGTAGCCCTCGACGCGAGGGAAGGTGATCTCCAGAGCGTCGCGGTCGGGGCGGACCGCGTGGACGTGGACCACTTCGCGCGGCGTCTTCACCGGGGCGCTGATCGCCTGGGCCGAGAAGTTCAGCCCGTCGATGCCCATGATGTCGGCGTATTCGACGCCGAAGAGGCCCGTCTCGGGGTCTGGGTCGTAGGAGAGGCGGCGCAGCGCACGGCCGATGACCTGCTCGCAGATCAGCTTGGTGCCGAAGGCGCGCAGGCCGAAGATATGGGTGACTGTATTGGCGTCCCAGCCCTCGGTCAGCATCGAGACCGAGACGACGCAGCGGACGTGCTCGCCGAGCTTGCCCTTGCGGCCGACGGTGTTCATCACCTCGCGCAGGATGTCCTCGTCGGTGATCGCCTTGGCCGCCTCGGCGCCCTCGCGGTGCGCCTTCTCGCGGCGGAAGGCGTCGATCTCGGCGGCGTAGACGTCGTGGAAGGCCTTGTCGATCGCCTCCCCACTATCGATCCGCTGGCTATCGATCAGGAGCGTGCGCGGCCGGGGCAGACGGTGGCCGTCGTCCGTGAAGTTCCGGAAGAGCTCGAGGCGGCCCTGATGGAAGTCGAGCTCGCCGTCGGCCGTCTCGCGCTCGTAGCCCGAGATATACTCGGCGACGAGCTCGGAGTTCGTGGTGTTGTTGCAGACCACGATGAAGACGGGCGGCACGCCGACGCCCGCGTGCTCCCATTCCTCGAAGGTCTTGACGTAATGGCCATAGAGCGCGTCGAGCGCGGTCTGGAGCTCGATCGGCAGCTTGGCCGGGTCCGGCTTCGCCTCGCCCCGGTTCTTCCTGGGCATGCGGCTCCGGATCGTGGGCCAGAGGTCGCGGTAGAGCGGGGTATAGGCCGAGGGGAGGTTGTCGGCCACGGGCACGCGCGGCAGCTTCACGATGCCGCACTCGATGGCGTCCATCAGAGAGAAGTCGCTGACGACCCAGGGGAAGAGCGTTCCCTCGGTCCAGCCCGAGCCGCTGAGAAAGAACGGGGTGGCCGAGAGGTCATAGACCGCGCCGAGGTCGAGGTGGCGCTTCACGGCCTCGATGCCCGAGATCCAGAGGCGCGCGGCCTCGGCGTTCTCCTCGGCCTCCTTGCGCTCGTCGCCGGTCAGCTTCGCGGCCTCGGCGTCCGGCCGCTCGCGGTAGCAGTGGTGCGCCTCGTCGTTGATCACCATCACGTTTTTCAAGGCCATCAGATCGGGGATCACCCGCCGCAGCATCTGGCCTTCGGTCTCCAGCGTCTCGATCCTCGGCCCGTGGCCCGTCAGCGCGGCGCGGGTGCCGCTTGCCAGCGGCAGCTGCTCGCGGAGCTTGAAGGCGTGGTAGTTGGTGATCACCACCTTCGCCCGCCCGAGGTCGGGCAGCAGATCCGAGGGGACCAGCCCGCGATCGCGGTAGTAGCTCTCGTCGCTCGGGAGCAGGACGCGCAGGCGGTCGCGGATCGTGATGCCGGGGGCGATGATGAGGAAGGCGCGCGAGAACGCCTTGCTGCTCGGGCTCCGGGCCGCGTTGATCGCCTGCCAGGCGATCAACATCGCCATCACTGTTGTTTTCCCGGCGCCCGTGGCGAGCTTCAGGGCCACGCGGAACAGGTCGGGGTTCGCGCCCGCGTTGGCGAGCTTCAGGTAGTCGAGGAACCGCCGGCCGCGCGCGCCCGATTTCGGCGCGACCTCGGCGAGCCAGATCGCAGCCTCGACCGCTTCCACCTGGCAGAAGAACGGCCTGAACCGCTGCGTCGCGTCCGCCTGGAGCGCCCGCCAGTGCCGGAGCAGCGTCGCCGTTACCGGCGTGACCTGCCACTGCTCGGGATTCGGCAGCGCCCGCCAGCGCTCGATCGCCTCCCTCAGCTCGTTGATGATGGGGGACGGGTTGTATTCCTGGTCCTCAGTCGACAGCCCGTGACCGGTGTCGAGCACCATCTCGGTCTGGCGCCCTCGGCCGCCGCGCCGCTTCGGGGCGGGGATCGGCGAGACCAGATCGGCCCTTCTGCGGCGGTCGATGATCGTGTCGGTCGGCCTTCCGTCCCCGTCGAGTTCCCAATGCGCCCGGGGGATTTCGTAGGGCGAGTTCAGAATCGGCCGTTCGAAAAACTGCATACCTGTCCTGTCCGGGTAGTCGACTTGGCCGAAGGCTGACAGGAAAACACGGCCCGGCTCAACCATTAGTTGGTCCCGTTGCCATGTCCGTATCAATCGGGATCGGCGACTTCCGATTGGGTCAAGGCGCTGTCTCGCCCTTAACGGGGATAGGGTTCGCAAACTCTTAGCTTTGGCTTTGCGCGAAAATCTGGGTGCTTCCGTTGCTGCGGGTGAAGACCCGCGACAAAGGCAAGACAGATTAATGGAATGCCCCTTCCGGGCCGATCCGCCCAGTTTCACGCCAAGATCGTTATCAATCCGTTGTTTCGATCAATTGCTCCATAGCGCGGGCCTCGCGCACCATGTCATTGAGCATCTTTCGCTCGGAGATCCACTTCTGTGAGCGCATGCCGTGCCGCCAGGACGGATGATCCTTGCCGGCGGGGTGGCCGCCGCCGGCGCCATGGAACCGACAGACCGTCCAACCTGCGACCGCTGGTCCCTGGCACGGCTTGCCCGTCCGCTTCGACCTGGCGGTGCATCTGGGAGCCGTGTTGGCCGCGCTCATGGGGTTGTCGTCATCTTTCATCTCCACTCCCCCCCGTCCGCACGTTGCCCACGATCGTGGCCTGCCCCCATTGGGTGGCCCGGTTCAGATCTAATGCATGGTCGGCTTCGCGGCCATGGTTGAAGTGGTCGGCGTCTCCGGCCAGAGCACGGCGGCCGGCGCGGGCGGCTTG
>NZ_JBKQWU010000103.1:0-7256 GCF_047275745.1 Amaricoccus sp. W119
CTTGATCATCGAAATGATCTGCGTCTCGGAAAATCGGCTCTTTCTCATTCGTCTGCTCCTTCGAGGTCGAGCAGACCCTACATCAGAGCGAGGGAGTTTCCGGGGGGCAGGTCAGTGGCGGTACCCCTCTCGCCCCGAGCGACTATGACCAAATTGCAACGGCGGGCAATCGTTTTCAGGGTGGGGACTCGCTCGGTCCTCTAGAGCGAATCGCATCCCGGTGAAATTATCCTCGAAAGAGGATGTTTGGCCTTGACTGTCCTCTTTGGCGGATACATACTCTCCCTCACAGACCCGGCCGATCGAGCCCCGCTCCGAAGACGCCGCGCACCAAGGGGAGACAGAAATGATCATCGTCCGCTACCACGACGACAGCCTCGCCGAAGCCGACAGCCTCGCCTACGCGGCGCAGGCGTTCTACGCCGACGATGTGGCGATGGCGTTCGAGGTGGACCTCAAGGCGGGCACGTCCCGCGACGTGACGGAAGCGCTTCTCGCCGAGATCAGCGACTACGACGCGGAGTGCCTCGCCGAGCGCCAGCACCAGCGCATCGAGAGCGCGGCGGGGAATTTCCTGTGAGCGCCCCCATCATCCACACCGGCGACGCCTACATCCTGCGCACCTGCGCGGCGGACATGACCTCGCGCGGCGGTTTCGTCTGGCCGCGCGAGGGAAATGTCGCAGCCCCGGATTGGGCGGCGACCGCTTCCTGCGGCGCCGGGCTCCACGGCTTCCTGTGGGGCGAAGGCGACGGGTGGCTCGCATATTGGGGGCCCGATGCCGTATGGGTCGTCGCCCGTGTCGAGCAGTGGGTCGATCTCGGCGGCAAGGTGAAATTCCCGGAAGCCGAAGCCGTCTTCGCGGGATCGCGGAGCGAAGCCACGGACAGGATTATCGCCCTCGGCGCGCGAGGCGCCGTCATTGGATGCACCCGTATTGGCGGGTACGGCAGCACGCTCACCGGCGGGGCCCGCAGCACGCTCACCGGCGGAGGCGGCAGCACGCTCACCGGCGGGGACGGCAGTACGCTCACCGGCGGGGACGGCAGTACGCTCACCGGCGGGTACGGCAGCACGCTCACCGGCGGGGCCCGCAGCACGCTCACCGGCGGAGGCGGCAGCACGCTC
Source organism: Amaricoccus sp. W119 (assembly GCF_047275745.1). Taxonomy (NCBI): domain Bacteria; kingdom Pseudomonadati; phylum Pseudomonadota; class Alphaproteobacteria; order Rhodobacterales; family Paracoccaceae; genus Amaricoccus; species Amaricoccus sp. W119. Next base: position 1,129 of record NZ_JBKQWU010000103.1, read on the forward strand.
ACCGGCGGGGACGGCAGTACGCTCACCGGCGGGGAGCGCAGCACGCTCACCGGCGGGGCCCGCAGCACGCTCACCGGCGGAGGCGGCAGCACGCTCACCGGCGGGGACTACTGCACGCTCACCGGCGGGGACTACAGCACGCTCACCGGCGGGGACGGCAGTACGCTCACCGGCGGGGACGGCAGTACGCTCACCGGCGGGTACGGCAGCACGCTCACCGCGAAGTGGTTCGATGGCAACCGCCACCGCATCGTCGTTGCCTATGTCGGCGAGGACGGGATCGAGCCCGGCGTCGCATACCGCGTCGTCAACGGCAAATTCAAGGCTACCAAATGATCCGCCTCGCCCTCGCGGGCCTCGCGCTCGGCGCCACGGTCGCGCTTGCGACGCCCGGCCCGACGCCTGACCCCGCGCTTATGGCCTGCGTCACGCTGCTCGACCGGGCGGCGTACCTCGAAGCCGCAGCCGAGGCGGTTCCGCCCGGGCCGCAAACCGAACGAGCCGCAGCGAAAGCGCATGCGGCGATTGAGCAAGCCAAGAACGGCTGCCGTTAACCCCAAGGGAGTGAGTAACCATGCCTGGAGACGACCTGTACCCCTGCGACGAGGCGCGCGACTACGACCGCGTTTATGAGCCGGGCATCCGGCGCGACCTCGCCGACCGCATCCTCGCGGCGATCCAGTGGCTCGTGACGTGGGGAGGGCGACGGAAGTGACCGCCGCGTCTCTTCTCGGCCTCGGCGCGATCCTCGGCTTCGGCGCCCTCTACACCCAGTCTATCGCGGGCGACGAGTGGAGCCAGAGCACGGCGCTCGCCGCGACGCTCGGCTGCGCCATCGGATGGGCCGCGCACTGGATGCTCGGCGCGGTGATTTGATTTTTCAACCGAAAGAGGACTGAGATGGAAAATCCCTACGTGATCATCCGGACCTACTCCGCAGGAGTACACGCCGGGGAGCTTATCCGCCGCGACGGAAAGGAAGTCGAGCTTCGCAACTCGCGGCGCCTCTGGCTCTGGCACACGGCGGATCGAGGCATCAGCCTGAGTGACGTGGCTGTCGGCGGCATCGATCCCAACAAGTCGAAGATCTGCGCGGTGCTCCCGAGCATCATCCTGACGGAAGCCATCGAAGTCATCCCCGCGAGTGACGCCGCCAAGTCGAGCGCGCCCACCTGCCGGGGCGGGTCCGTCCTGCCCCGGCCCTTTCGAGAGGATGAGATGATGCACCAGACCTACCCCACGCCCGCATCCCGCGAGGACGGCGGGACAGAGCGCCCCGGCGCGGACGGCTTCTACCGCGTCGTGCGGGAGGAATACCCGGTCAACCAGCTGAGCCTGACCGCGCGGAACGTGACCGCGCGGAACATCCTCTGGGAGTTGGAGAAGGTTTGCGGGAGGGCGCGGGGATGACGAAATTCCGGGTCAAGCAGAACGGCATGACCGTCGCATCTACCGAGGGGCCGAACGCCGAGCGCGAAATCTGGCACTACGCCCACCAGTACCGCGAAGAAGGCGAGGTGACGATCCAGCATAACGCCGAGGGGCATTGGAAACGGTTCGCCCTGCTTTGCCAGTGGCCCGTTGCGGGAGGGCGCGGCGGTGAGTGAGGACAACACCCTGACCGTGGCGCTGGTCACGAGCCACCTGATCGATGCCGAAGAATACCCGGAGGAACCGTGTGTGATCCTCACCGGCAGCAAGGAAGCGGTCAAGGAGGCGGGGCGGCACTTCGATACGGCTGTCTCGATTATCCCGCAGGCGGACCTAGCCGCGAAAGACGCGGAGATTGCGCGGCTTCGGGGGGCGCTGGCGGAAACCGCGGCGATCCTCCAAGCGGAAGCGGCCCGAGCGACCGGCCGGCCATTCGCGGGGGAATGGAACATCCCCTCGCTCGGCGTAAAGGCAACCGTTGGTCAGGCCCTCGATAGGGCGAATGCGGCCCTCGCAACGGAGGGAGGGGCCGATGCCTGACATGACCCACCCGACCTGCGAGCGGCGCGCGTACGCCGAGATGACCGCCGCGTGGCGCGCGGTTCAGGCCGCCGCGATGGCCGACGAGGACGCCGCGCTTGAGGCTTACGAGGCCAAGCGCGCGGCTTGGGAAGACGCGAGGAACCATGATGCTTCCGAATGACCCGCTCCGCGCGATCAGCGTGACGAGCACGAGCGGCGGGCAGCACAACATCCTGTGCCTGCTCGTCGGGAACATCGAGCCGGGCTACCACCCGCACGAGGCGGTGAAAACCGTCCTCCACATCGTCGGCTACGGCAGATCTACGTCAACGGCGCCCATGACGACTGGATCGAGTGCATCAGGAACGGCGGGCCGGTGCCTAGCGTGGAGGACGAGGAATGAAATTCCGCGACCACAAGTATGAATTCACCATCCCCTACGGCGAAGCGCATTACCATATTTGGTCCCTCAGGGGGCCGGAAGGCGGGGTGCATTTCCGCGCGACCAGATACCGACAGGAGCAATTCGGAACAGGGATCGAATTTCACCACATCTATCCCGGGGAGTATTTCAAAGGAGAGGCTGCGCACAACACCAAATGCTGGCTCTGCGGCTGCCCTTGCTGGCACCACGGCTCCAGCCTCTACGCCTCGGAAACTCTCTGGCCGAAGATAGCGCCACTTCTGGGGGCAGGGGATCACGAAGCGGTCTTTCGCCTCCTGGAGATCGAATACGACAAGAATTTCGAGGCCCGCCGATGATGATGCACCACACCGACCTTCCCCGCGTGATGGACCGGTCCGAGTTCGAGGCGACGATCCAGCACCAGCTGCGGCCGTCCGATCAGGAGGCGATGCGGCGCATGCTCGATGGGCTCTACGCCGACGATCCGGTCGAGGACGAGCCCGAGCCGACCGTGCGCCGGGCGATGGACACGATCCTGGCGGCGCTCGCGGTGATCGCGATGTGCAGCTTCATCGCGGCGCTCGACCTGATCATGGGAGCGCGGTGAATGTCGATGGTCTGGACCACCATTGAGGACGAGACGCTGCGCGAGGCGCTGCGTCTCAACCCGAACGTTGGCGCGGCGGCGCTTGAGGACCGGTTCCCGATCCGCTCGCGCGGCTCGATCACGAAGCGGCTGCGGCGGATTCGAGGAACGCCGAGCAAGCCAGCGGTAGCGCCTCAGTCTGCGCGCTCGGCGGCGGCGCACTCCAAGCTGGCGAGCACGCCGCTCCCCCCGCGCGGGTACAGCCGCGCCGAAATCGCATGGGCGAAGGCGACGGAGCACAACCCATCGGCCCGGCCCATCCATCCGCTCGAAGCGCGGCTGATCCTGAGCCTCCACGAGAACAGGGAGAGGTGGGCGTGAAGCCCTCCTGCCCTCTGGCCATCCGCGCGACATTCACCGGCCCGAGCGTTGCGCGCGTCGCGACGGCCACAAGCAGATGGAAGGCCCTGCTCCCAAGTGCTGGGTTTTCTCCCCGATACCCAGCCCGGATCTAGCGCGACGGGCGGATGACCTGAGAACAGGAGAGAGATGATGGCTAAAGGATGGACAGAAGCGGGCGAGGCTGCGTTCCCGCTACTCGGAAGCCGGGGCGATTGGGGTTGTGATGAACCCGGCATGAGCCTGCGCGACTGGTTCGCGGGGCAGGCCATGTCCGGGTTTGCCCCGCGCCTCACGCCTAACTCAAGCGATGAAGATTTAACCTTCATCGCGCGGCTCTCCTACCGCATGGCCGACGCGATGCTCGCGGAGATGAGCGATGACTGACCGCACCACAACCCCGCCCGGCAGCACGGGCGCGATGGGGAACACATCACACGCGGTTCGCGCCCAGCGGACAGAGCCGATGGACAGCCTGGACGATTTCCCGACCCCTCCATGGGCAACCAGAGCGATATGTGAATATATCGGCCCCGACCGCCTGCGAGGTCTTGCCTGTCGCGAGCCCGCCGCGAACCGGGGGCACATGTCGCGCGTCCTCGGCGAGTATTTCGACGGCGTGGAGGCATCGGACGTTCACGACTACGGGGCTGGTTTCCCCGTCTCGGACTATCTCGCGGGCGACCTTCCCGAAATGACGGACTGGACGATCACGAACCCTCCATTCCGGCTCGCCGCTCAGTTCATCCACCGCGCGCTACTGACAAGCCGCGAAGGCGTAGCGATGCTCGTTCGGCTCTCATTCGTGGAGACGGTCGGGCGGTACTACCGCTTGTTCGAGCATGATGCGCCAGCGGTCATCTACCCGTTCACCGAGCGCGTGGTGATGCACAAGGGGAAGCTGGCCCCGAAGGGATCGACCGCGACAGCCTACTGCTGGCTGGTCTGGAATATGAGAATACACCCCGCGCCGGTCACACTTCTGGAATGGATCGCCCCGTGCCGCAGAAGGCTGGAACGAGCGGGGGATTACGAGGGAGACGACAGACCGTGAAACAGGCGCCCCTATTCGCCAGCGAGCGGAGCGCGGCGCAGCTTCTGGATATGAAGCCCCGCGACTTCCGCGAGTTGGTCGAGGCGGGGCACCTGCCGCCCGGTCGCGTGATCGCGCCAGGGATGGTACGATGGGACGTTGAGGACTTGCGCCGGGTGATGCGCGGCGAGGCGGTCGATGGGATGGGGGATGTGCGGTGGTGAGGTGTGCTTATTGCAACGGGTCAGGGAAGACCGGGCCAACCCATGTGAATTATGGCGGTGGGCGCGGGGAGTGGCTCAACAATATCCCGTGCTTCGAATGCGATGGGACTGGGTGTTGGGATGAGGCGCGCGGGGCCGCGTTCGAACTTGGTCAGAAGAACCGTCAAGCTAGGGTCAATCGTGGCAAAACCCTACAGGAAGCCGCCAAGGAGATGGGCATCTCTCCGGCTGAACTTTCCCGCCGTGAGCGAGGATTGCGGTGAAAAAGCGCTACCTCTGGCGCCATTCCTCAGGCCGGATCTACGTCCGGGTCCGTGGTCGGCACTACAGGATCGCCGCCGCCGAGGGGACAGCCGATTTCGACCGCGAGTATTGGGAAATCCTGACCGGGAAGCGGCAGGCCGCGAAGACAAGCTGGCGCGCTCTGATCGAGGACTATCGCGGGTCGGACCGCTGGACCGGGCTCAAGCCTCGCACGAGGAGAGACTACGAGAAGATCCTCGCCTATCTGGACGAGAAGATCGGCGGCCGCGATGTGCGCGCCCTGACGCGGGCGGATGTGATCGCGGCGCAGAAGGCAAACGCGCATCGTACCCGGTTCGCGAACTACATCCCGCAAATGCTCGTCGTGCTTTGCGAGCACGCCATCGACCTGGGCTGGATCGAGGCGAACCCGGCGAAGGGGGTGCGCGCGCTCAAGACGCCCGAGGCGCGGCGGCAGGCGCATGAGCCTTGGCCCGATTGGGCCGTCGAGAAGTTCCGCGCCGAGGCTTCGCCGCGCGCCCGGCTGATTTTTGAGATCGGGATCGGGAGCGTCCAGCGGCCCGGAGACTGGACTAAATTCACATGGGGCGACTATGACGGCGCCTCTCTCGCGGTGAGGCAAGGCAAGACGGGAAAGGCTCTGGTGCTCCCCTGCACGGCTGCGCTCAAGGCTGCGCTGGACGCGGCCAAGGCGTCCCTTGCCGCCGCGCCGATGCCGAACGTGCCGATCCTGGTGAACCTGTCGGGCGAGCGATACACGGACAGCGGCGTATCGCAGGTCATGCGCAAGGAGCGGCTGCGGCTCGGGCTGATGGCCTACGACCTCCACGCGCTCCGGTATCGCGGAGTGATGGAACTGGCATGGGCGGGCTGCGATGATGACGAGATCGCTTCATTTTCCGGGCACAGCACCAAGGCGATGATCCTGCACTATGCTGGAATTGCGCGGCAGATCATGCGGGCTCGGCAGGCCGGAACGAAACGGGACAGGAACACGAACCGGTTCGAAAAGTGAGACTCGAAGTGAGACCACATGGAAGCCACTCTGACCTATCGGCCCGTAACCTATTGAAATCGTGGTGCCCGGGGGCGGATTTGAACCACCGACACGCGGATTTTCAATCCGCTGCTCTACCCCTGAGCTACCCGGGCGTCGAACCGGGAAGCCGGTTCGCGCGCCTCACTAGGCCAGACCAGCGCTGGTGTCCAGAGGGGATCGTGTGAAAAGTCGGTGGTGGTCTGGCGCCCGCCGGGGCGCCCCGC